>JBCDKU010000032.1:0-27602 GCA_038746265.1 Planctomycetota bacterium | reverse complement strand
GGCTGCCGGCATGAACGGGAAAGGCCCGCTGGGCGAAGCGTAAAGCGTTCGCCCAGCGGGACTTGTATCGACAGCCCGATTGATGCGTGGCCCGTTTGGGCCGGAGACTCAGAGGCGAGTGGCCTTGCGGCGTGTGGCCTTCTTCTTGGCCTTCTTGCGAGTCGCCTTCTTCTTGGCGGCCTTCTTCTTGGCCTTCTTCTTTGAAGCCTTCTTCTTGGCGGCCTTCTTCTTGGTCTTCTTCTTGCTTGCCTTCTTCTTGGCCTTCTTCTTCGAAGCCTTCTTCTTGGCGGCCTTCTTCTTGGTCCGCTTCTTGGAGGCCTTCTTCTTCGCAGCCTTCTTGCGGGTCGCCTTCTTCTTGGTCTTCTTCTTGGCGGCCTTCTTGCGCGTGGCTTTCTTCTTCGAAGCTTTCTTCCGAGCAGCTTTCTTCGCCATGTCTGGCTCCTTGTTGCCGGCCGCGACCTGTCGTTTGTGCGGCCTCGGGCTGGATGATCCTTGAGTGGATTCGTTACCACTCCACGGATCGCCTATCGGTGGCTTCGCGCGCTCGACTTGAACAACTTCTGCGCTCGCGCGAGCACAAACAAGCCGACACCATACAGATCGAGCGCGCTCACACAAGCGCATCACGGTAAGTTTCGCGGGTGCGCGCCTGTCAACAACAACGCGCTGCGCGCGAGTTCGTGCAAGATCGCTGCGCGTTCGACGCAGAACGCGCACTGTTCCCCGCGCGTTCGTTCAACACCTTCGCGCGATAAACTCGTGCGCTGATTGAAACTTTCTTGAGGAGATCACATGGCGCAGCCACACATGACCCAGCTCGATTGCGGCGCGACGCTTGTTGTTGAGCGCATCCCCGGCGTGCGCTCGGCGTCTACCACATGGCTCATCCCGTGCGGTGACGCCTTCGATGACACCGATCGGCTCGGTTGCGCGGCGCTTCTCGGCGAGATGCTGGTGCGGGGCGCCGGATCACTCGATTCGCGCGCACAGGCGGACGCTTTCGATCGCGTCGGCGCGACGCGCGGCGTCGAGAACGGGCGAATCTTCATGCGTCTGACGTCTACCGCGCTCGGTGATCGCCTCGATGAAGCGATGCGGTTGGTCGCGCAGAGCGTGTTGGAACCCCGATTCGACGCCGGTTCGCTCGATTCTGCCCGTGATCTCTGCCTGCAGTCGCTCGCGTCGCTCGCGGACGAGCCGCAGCACCGCGCGACGCTGCTCGCGCGGGCGCGGCACTTCGCCGAGCCGGTGAACCGCAGCGGCTACGGCACCGAGGACGGGTTGAAGGCCGTGACGCGCGACGAACTCGCCGATGCCTGGGCAGCGCACGCGCGACCGAAGGGGTCGATCATCGGTGTTGCGGGAGATGTTGATACCGACAAGGTGACGTCCACGCTGAACGGGCTGCTCGGATCGTGGAGCGGCGAGGCGCCGTGGTACCAGGGCGGTGGTGCGCCGCCGCGCGGGTATGCGCACGAGGAGGACGATTCGTCGCAGGTGCAGGTGTTGCTTGTGCACGAGTCGCCCGATGCGGGTTCGGCGGACAATCCCCTCGAACGTGTGCTGACGGCGGTGCTCTCGGGCGGCATGTCGGGCAGACTGTTCACCGAGGTGCGCGAGAAGCGTGGGCTGTGCTACTCGGTCAACGCGGGGTATGCCGCGGACAAGACCTTCGGCACAACGACCGCGTATGTGGGGACCACCCCGGAGCGCGCGCAGGAAGCCATCGATGTGCTGCACGGTGAGTTGGTCGCGATCGGGCGCACCAAGCCCGTCGAGCGCGAGGAGTTCAGCCGCGCGGTCGAGGGGCTCAAGAGCCGTGTGGTGTTCAGCGGCGAGAGCGCGTCGGCGCGGGCGGGTTCGACCGCGGGCGATATCTACCGGCTCGGCAAGCCGCGCTCGCTCGAGGAGATCGTCGCGCAGATCGAGGCGGTGACGCTTGAGGGTCTGAACGACTACGCGGCGGGGCGCGATCTCGGGACGTTCACGGTGCAGACGCTCGGTTCGGCGTCGGTGAATCCGCCTGCTTAACCTTCTTTATGGCGAAACCGCCGAGAGTCACCATCCCTGATCGTGTCGAGCGCCCCGTGCTCGCGGTCTCGATGGGCGATCCGGGCGGGATCGGGCCCGAGATTCTCTGCCAGGCGCTGGGCGGTCCGTCGAACGCGAAGCTGTTCGGGACGCGGTTCGTGGTGCACGGATCGGGCGAGGCGATGCACCGCGCAGCGGACGCCGTGGGTGTCGAGCCGTTCTGGTGGCGCGTCGAGCGTGGGTCGGATCTGCTCGCGGCCGCGATGGAGCAGCGGGTGGTGCTGATCGATTCGGACCCGTGGGCGTCCGGGCGCGGTCTGATGGATCCCGCGCGGCGTTTCGAGCACGGCGACACCAAGCAGCAGGGCGAGCTGAGCTTCCGGTGGGTCGAGGACGCGATCGCGCAGGCGAAGCTGCCCGCGGATGACCCGCGGCGCGCGCACGCGATCGTCACCGGGCCGATCAGCAAGGCGGCGTGGGCGATGGCGGGGCATCAGCGGTGGCCCGGGCACACGGAATTGCTCGCGGACCGGTTCAACGCGAAGCGTGTGGCGATGCTGTTCGAGGGTCCGTCGCTGCGCGTGGTTTTGGCGACGATCCATATGCCGCTGATGGATGTGCGCGACGTCTTGACGATCGGGCGGGTGTACGACGCGATCGATCTGGGCGCGCAGGGCTGCCGCATGATGGGGCTCGCGGATCCGCGGCTCGCGGTGTGCGGGTTGAACCCGCACGCGGGCGAGGGCGGGTTGCTGGGCGATGAGGAAGAGCGACTCATCGCGCCCGCGATTGACCTGGCGCGCGGTCACGGGATGCGCGTCGAGGGGCCCTTCCCCGGAGACACGGTGTTCAACCGCGCGGTGGCGGGGGAGTTCGATCTGGTTGTCGCGATGTACCACGACCAGGGGCTGATCCCGGTCAAGCTGCTCGCGCGGGACCGGTCGGTGAACACGACGGTCGGGCTGCCGGTCGCGCGGACGAGCCCGGACCACGGGACGGCGTTCGATATCGCGGGTCGCGGGGTGGCGGACGCGGGGTCGATGCGGGCGTCGTTGGAGCTGGCGGCGGCGTGTGTGAGGGTGACGGGGGAAGGCATTCGGCACTAGGCATTCGGCATTCGGGGCGGCTCACGCCGCGGGCAAGCGCAAAGAACGAGTTGGAGTGTCGATCGGGCGGCGGATGGGGTGAATCATCCTCGCTTGGAGGTGCGTGGTGTCTGTCGATCCGTCCAACCCGAATGACCCGGTCCGCGTCGAGGATCCGTGGTGCGATCCCGGCGGTGAGATCGGGATGGGGATCGGCGCGGACACGTCGGCGCCGGAGCCCTCGATCGCGGACATCGAGTCGCGGCCGCTCCGCGAGATGCTGATGATCGCGGCGCCGACCGTGGTGACGATGACGTCGCACACGGTGATGCAGTACGTCGATGCGCAGATGGTCTCGCGGATCGGGCCCGAGCCGGTGTACGTCGCGGCGCAGGGCAACGGTGGCATGGTCGCGTGGCTGATGATCGCGCTGCCGATGGGGATCACGGCGGTGCTCAGCACGTTCGTGAGCCAGAACCTCGGCGCGGGCAAGCCGCGCGAGGGGGCGGCGTACGCGTGGAACGCCTTGTGGATCTGCGTCGCGGGGTGGCTCGCGCTGATGCTGCCCGCGATGATCCTGTCGCCCCAGCTGTTCGATCTCGTGGCGTGGTTCCAGACCGCGGCCGCGGGCGAGGGCGTCTCGGGCGGCGACCCACGGCTCGGGCCCATGCAGACGCGTTACGCGCAGGTGCTGCTGGGCGGGGGCTTCCTGATCCTCGGGGCGCGGACGATCGGGCACTACTTCTTCGGGCTGCACCGGCCCGTCGTGGTGATGGTCGGGACGATCGCGGGCAACGTGATCAACGTCGGCGCGAACTACGTCCTGATCTTCGGGGCGTTCGGGGTCGAGCCCATGGGCGTGACCGGGGCGGCGATCGGGACGATCATCGGATCGCTGGTGGAGTTCGGCGTACCGATGGTGGTGTTCCTGTCGCCCTTCTACGCGCGGACGTTCTCGACGCGAGCGGCGTGGCGGGTGTCGTGGCGGCACCTGAGGGATCTGATCAAGATCGGCTGGCCCAGCGGCGCGATGATCTTCAACGAGCTGATGTGCTGGACGTACCTGATGACGGTGCTGCTCGCCGCGGGCGGCGCGGCCGCGGGCGAGGACCCGGAGACGCACAACGCGGCGGGGTGGATCGGGCTTCGGTACATGCACCTCTCGTTCATGCCGACGATCGGGCTGTCGATCGCGGTATCGGCGATCGTGGGCAAGTGCATGGGGATGGGGCGGCCCGACCTGGCGGAGAGCCGGGCGTGGCTGGGGCTGCGGATCGCCATCATTTATATGGGGCTGTGCGCGGTGGGCTTCTTTGTCTTCCGGCGGGATCTGGTGGACCTGTTCGTCGAGGAATCTGCGACGCCCGAGCAGCGCGAGGCACTGGTCTCGGTCGGGGCGCGGGTGATGATCGCGGCCGCGGTGTTCCAGGTGTTCGACGCGTGCGCGGTGACGCTCTCGGCGGCGCTGCGCGGGGCGGGCGACACGGTCTGGCCCGGCGTCGCGACGATCGTTCTGAGCTGGGTGGGCGTGGTCGGCATCGGGCACCTGATGATCTGGCAGGCGCCGGGGCTCGGGTCGATCGGGCCTTGGATCGGCGGGGCGGCGTACATCACGCTGCTCGGCGTGCTGCTGCTGATCCGGTTCTGGGCGGGCGGCTGGAAGCGGATCCGGCTCGTCGATGGCCCTGAAAGCGACCCCGAGGGGCCGGGCCAGTCGGGTTCTGTTCCGGCGGCCTGAGCCCGGCTAGAATCACGACCGGTCTGCGGTGGATTCCGGTCCCGCGGTGCTGGCGTGTATAGATAGGTAGAAGCGCGGGCGATCGGGCCCGCGGCAAGGAAGGATCACGATGACAGATCCCTTGGACGTGGTGGTCGGCTCGGAGCGTTCGGCCCGCGACGGCGCGGCCGCGGCGGAACTGATGAAGAAGGCGAAGGAGCAGGCGTCCTCCGGCGACCGGATGGGCGCGATCGAGTCCTATCGCGCGGCGGTGGCGGCCGATCCCGCGAACATGGACGCGGTGTTCCATCTCGCGTTCGAGCTCGACCTCGTGGGCGAAGAGGACGAGGCGATCGGACTGTACGAGCGGGTGTGCGACACGCCGCCCGCGCCGGTGAACGCCTTGATCAACCTTGCGGTGCTGTACGAGGATCGGGGCGATTATGTCCGTGCAGAGCGGAGCCTGCGTCAGGTGCTCGAGACGAACCCGACGCACGAGCGTGCGCGTCTGTTCATGAAGGACGTGCAGGCGAGCCGCGAGATGGTGATCGAGGAGGACTCCGAGCGCGACGTGATGAAGCGCAAGGCGCTGCTCGACACGCCGGTGACGGACTTCGAGCTCTCGGTGCGTGCCCGCACGTGCCTGAAGAAGATGAACATCCGCACGCTGGGCGATCTGCTCCGGATCACCGAGGCGGAGCTGATGAGCTACAAGAACTTCGGCGAGTCGTCGCTCGAAGAGATCAAGAAGATGCTCACCGCCCGCGGGCTGAAGCTCGGTCAGGGCCTCGAGGACGCGCACCGCGCGGCGCGCCGTCAGATCATGGAGCGGCTCAAGGGCACCGGCAAGGAGCAGCTGCTCAACAAGTCGGTCAGCGACCTGCAGCTCTCCGTCCGCGCCCGCAAGGCGCTGCAGCTCCTCAACGTGCAGTCGATCGGCGATCTGGTCGCCCGCACCGAGGCGGAGCTCATGGGCGTCAAGAACTTCGGCGCGACCTCGCTCGTCGAGGTCCGCGAGAAGCTCACCGAGCTGGGCCTCGAGTTGCGGGTGCTCGACGAGGATCAGATCTGATCGTCGCCCGCTGAATCTGATTCAGAATCACCCGGCCCGCCCTCGTGCGGGCCGGTTTCGTTTTGCGGTCGCTCGCCCGTATCGCGGTAGGTCTTGCGTGCGCTGGCGTAGTCGGCCGGGTTGGACGCGAGGTCGGGGGTCTCGCCGCGCTGGTGCTGGGCGTGGAGGTGCTTCAGGAAGGGCACGCACCAGCCGCAGCCCGTGCCCGCGGACAGACATTCGGAGATCAGGCTCGCGACCTTGGGGTCCTCGCGCTTGAGGTAGGTGCGGATCTTGCGGAGCGAGACGCGGAAGCAGAGGCAGATGTGGTCGTCGGGGTGCATGGGGGCGGCGGGGATCGGGACCGGGGACTGGGGATCAGGGACTTGGGTTGTGGGGCCGACGGTGCTGGGTTAGACGGCGATGTCTTCTTCTTCGGTGTCTTCTTCTTCGGTGTCTTCTTCGTCTTTGTCGTGGTCTGCTTCGGACTCTTGTTGCTCGTCTGGTGTCGCGGCCTTGCTGCTTGGTTCTGACTTGTCTTTCTTGGTGTCGTTTGTCGGCGCTTCCTGGAGGGCCTTGTCTGGTTCTTTGGAGAACAAGGCGAGGCCCAAGGTGAGCGGGCCGACGCGGCCGGCGAGCATGAGGGCGCAGATGATGAGCTTGCCGAGGTCGGTGAGGTCGCCGGTGATGCCGCGGGAGATGCCGACGGTGCCGAGCGCGGAGGTCGCCTCGAAGAAGACGTCTTCAATGAGCAGCGGGCCCTCGCCCTCGGCGCGGGAGGGGGCGCTCGCGCGTGACTCGGTGAGGATGAGCAGGTAGCCGCCCACGAGCAGCGTGATGACGTACATCGTGAGGGTGGCGAAGGCGGCGGTGATGCGGTGAGCGGGGATCTCTTTGCTGAGGAAGGTGATGTGCGGGCGGCACTTCAGGGTGCTGCGGACGGTGGCGATCATGACCGAGACGCTCGTGGACTTGAGCCCGCCGCCCGTGCCCGAGGGCGAGGCACCGATGATCATGAGCAGGTACATCAGCAGCACGCTGGCGGCGCCGAGCTTGGCGAGCGGGAACGTGTTGAACCCCACGGTCGTCGCGGACGTCATCGACTGGAAGAACGCGACCATGACCCGCTGCTCTGCCGGGAGCTCGCGGAGAGCCGGGTCGGCGAGGAAGAGCAGGACCGCGCCGCCCAGGATGAACCACGCGGTGATGATGAGGATGATCTTGCTCGTGAGGGTGAGCTTGTACGCGCGGAGGGTGGCGGAGCGGAAGGCGTCGGTGAGCACGATGAACCCGATCGCGCCGAGCAGCGCGATCACCGAGATGACGGCGTTGATCCCGACGTGGCTCGGGTAGGCCTCGAGCGAATCGGGGAAGAGCGAGAAGCCCGCGGTGCAGAACGCGGAGACGGAGTGATAGATCGACTGCCACGCGAGGTGGAGGGGCCCCTCGAAGCTGGCGCCGATGCCGCCCTCGGCCGCTCGCTCGGCCACGCCCGCGCTCGCGAAGGCGGGGTAGAGGGCGACCGCGCCCAGCGCCTCGATGATGAACGTGAAGGCAACGACGTGGCGGATGAAGCGGCGCATCCGGAAGCCCTCGGGCAGGCTGAAGGTGGATTTCGCGACACCCTCGCGCGCCTCGGAGAGGCGGCGTTTGCTGAGCAGCACGACGAACGAGCCGAGGGTCATGTAGCCGATGCCGTTGATCTGGAAGAGCGTCAGGATGACCAGCTCGCCCCAGAAGTTGAACACGAGCGGCGGGTTGATCGAGACGAGGCCCGTCGTGCTGACCGCCGACGTGGCGATGAAGAGCGTGTCGATCGCGGAGGGGTTCTGGCCCTCTTCGTGGGTGAAGGGCAGGCTGAGGAGCAGCCAGCCGAGGATGGTGTAGAGGACGTAGCCGATCAGGACGAGCCTGACGGGCTGGATCTGCCCGATGCGGCGGGCGACGGCTTTGAGGGTGGCGGCTGCGGTGGACATGTGGACCGTCTCGTTCGGGGCGTCAGGCCGGCTCGAACGAACGGAGCCTCGCAAGGATATCCAGGACACCTTCGGTCTCGTCGTGCTCGCTGATGTAGTCCGCGTGCTGTTTGATGCCGTCTTGGGCGTTGGCGGGGCAGGCGAACCAGGCCACGCGGTCGCGGATGAACTTGTCGTGGCCGGTGTCGCCGATGCCGCAGAGGCGCTCGGTGGGGATGCCGGTGCGTTCGATGAAGCGGTCGATCGCGGTGGCCTTCGAGACGAACTCCAAGTCGCAGTTGATCCAGAGCCAGGTGGCCGAGACGCGGAAGGGCCAGGATTCGCGCTCGAAGCGCTTGCGGACGGTGTCGGCGGCCGCGTGCAGGGTGTCGGGATCGGGGTGGTAGAGCGAGAGCGAGCAGGTCTTGCCGGGCTGTGTGAGGAAGCCCTTCGGCGTGAGCTCGGTCCGGACCCACCGCTCGGCGGCGTGGACGGCCTCGATGTGGGCCTCGGTTATGTTGGGGTCGCGGTGGAAGGAGTTGTCGGTTGGGTCCCACAGCCAGACACCGTTCTCGGCGCAGATCGGGAGTTGGTCGTTGCCGATCAGGCGGCAGAGCGACTCGACAAAGCCGACGGGCCGGCCCGTGCAGAGCGTGACGACGGGGCGGTCGCGGTCCGCGATCGCGAGCTCGTTGTGGCGGCGGACCTCGAGCAGCCGACCGGCGTCGAAGGGCTTGTGGTGCTCGGGCGTGAGGCAGCCGTCCACGTCGCAGAGCAGGGCGTCGAATGGGCGGGCCGGGCTGTGGTGGGGGTTGTCTAGCGGGGTGGGCACGAGGGAGGGTATCGGCTCGTTTATGATCTGGAGATGCCCGACGACCTCCTCGGCGAGTTTCTGAAGCGCGACGGCGTGATCTGCCCGGTGTGCTCATACGAGCTCACCGGGATCGCCGCCGAACGCTGCCCGGAGTGCGGCGAGGTGCTGCGGCTCGGGCTTGTCGCGGAGAGTGCGCGGCTTGGGCTCTGGCTGACCGGGCTGATCGCGCTTGCGGCGGGGCTTGGCAGTTCGGGCCTGCTGACGTTCTACATGGTGTTCGTGCGGCGGTTCCCGCTGCACTCGGTGTCGCCGCCCGCGATGGGCTTGGGCGTCATGGGCGTCGCAGTCGGTGTGTGGGTGTGGCAGCGGCGACGGCTTCGCTTGGCGACCCTGCCGACGCGGGTGATGCTGACGGCGGTCGCGTTGCTGGGCTCGTTTGCGACGAACATCTATGTGTTCGCAAACCTCTGAGGCGTACCCTCCAACATGCCGTTCTTCCAACCCAAGCTCGACTACCAGACCGCCGGCGAGAGCCACGGACCCGCGCTCATCACGACGATTACCGGACTGCCCGCGGGGATCACGCTCGATCTCGAATTGATCAACCGCGAGCTGCAGCGGCGGCAGGGCGGGTACGGCCGCGGCGGGCGGCAGAAGCTCGAGACCGACCGGGTCGAGTTCCTGACGGGCGTGCGGCTCGGCAAGACGATCGGGGCGCCGCTGGTCATCAAGATCGCCAACCGCGACAGTCGACTCGATGACCTCGAGCGCACGCCGCCGGTGCACCGGCCGCGCCCCGGGCACGCGGATCTGGCGGGGAGCGTGAAGTGGCTGACGACCGACTGCCGCGAGACGCTGGAGCGCGCGAGCGCTCGAGAGACCGCGTCGCGGACGGCGGCGGGCGCGGTCGCGAAGTGCTACCTGCGCGAGCTGTTCGGCGTCGAGGTGTTCGGCTTCGTGCGGCAGATCCTCGACGCGCGGACGGACGTTGAGGTGACGCCCGGCAACTGGCGCGGGCTCATTGCGGCCCGTGACGCGAGCGATACCTACACGCTCGATGAGGGCACCACCGAGAAGCAGCGGGCGATCATCCGGCAGACCAAGATCGACAAGGACACCGTCGGCGGGCATGTCGAGGCGCACGTCTTTGGGTGCCCGCCCGGCATCGGGTCATCGATGGACTGGTCCGCGAAGCTCGACGCCCGGATCGCGTACGCGGTCATGGGGATCCAGGCGTTCAAGGCGGTGCAGATCGGGATGGGCGCGGCCGTCGCGGCTCGGCTCGGCTCGGCGGTGCACGACCCGATCGAGTTCGACGCGGGCAAGGTCGAGACGCACTCGCTGGGCTTCGAGCGTCCGAGCAACAACGCGGGCGGCACCGAGGGCGGGATGACGACCGGGCAGCCGGTCGTCGTCACGGGCACGATGAAGCCCATCGCGACCCTGCTCAAGGGCCTGCCCTCGATCGATCTCAACACGAAGCAGGCGGACGAGAGCCAGTACGAGCGGAGCGACGTGTGCGCGGTGTCGGCCGCGAGCGTCGTGATGGAGAACGTGGTGGCGTTCGAGGTTGCGCGATGCTTCTGCGATAAGTTCGCGGGCGACTCGGCGATGGAGACCAAGGACCACTACGAGCGGTATCTGGAGTTCGCGCGGGCGCTGCCGCTGCGGGACGGCGGGACGCGGCTGGCTTGAGTCGCTATCGCGTCATCATGTCGTTGGGTTCAACCACGCTTGGCGCGATCTGTTGCTTCAGTCTCATCTACCAGTGGTCGCTGCTTGTTGACGGGTCAGATCGTGTGAGTGTGAGATCGGTGGGGATGCTGGTTGGAAGCGCGTTTCTTGTTTGCAGTTCCGTCTACGTGACGTACGCAAACTGGCCGTGGCGGCGAGACTTGCCTCCGGCTGGCTGTTGCATGACATGTGGCTACGACCTCTCCGGCGTCGAACTCGACCAATGCCCTGAGTGCGGGGCGAGCCGGAGCGTCAACACGGACTGAATTTGCAGGCTGCGTTGCTTCTCGCATGCATGCATCGATACCGAGCCCGCAAGCGGCGGGGTGTCGGGGTCAGAAGTGCGGGGATCGCGCGAAAGTGAACAAACTCTCGGGATTCCTCGTTCTCAGAACCGAGATGGTGTCGTAGCGTTTGGCTTGCCGAGCGGCCGCGGGCGTGTCCCGGTGCTCGGTTCCTGCTGCCACGGCCGGCGGCGGGTGTGTCCGGCAGGAGGGCTTCCCGTGACACTTCATCGCGTATCAAACGGTTTCGGCCAGTTCTTTGGTCAGTCCTTGGGTCAGTCCATTGGTCAGGGTCTGCTCCACCGCATCGAGCGGCGGACGGCCGGCTTTGTGACGAGCATTTTCTGGTCCGCGTTCTTCGGCGCCTTCGGGCTTCTTGCCATGGAGGCGATCTGGTACGGGCTCGGCTTCGAGCAGGACCCGTGGCAGGTGCTGCTCATCCCGGCGCTGCTCGCTGTCGGCGCGTTCCGCTTCCAGCAGGAGTCGCGGCGGTACAACCTCCGCAAGCACCAGTGCCCGGCGTGCCGCTACGACATGACGGGCGTCACGCTCGACCGCTGCCCCGAGTGCGGCGTGTGTCGATCAGCGCCCTGATGGTTTCGCGGCAGGCGGGCCACTCGTCGTCGGTGATGCCGTAGACAAACGAATCGCGGTAGCCCGTGATGGTGTCGTCCGCGGCTCTGATGGGCATGTGCTTGCGCATCACGCCCTCGAAGGTCGCGCCGAGCTTCTCGACCGCCTTGCGACTCTGGGTGTTGCGGGCATCCCCGCGGAACTGCACGCGGACAACGCCCACAGACTCGAAGGCGTGCGTGAGCAGCGCGAGCTTGCAGTCGGGGTTGCACGCCGAGCCGTGCAGGCGCGGGTCGAGCCACGTGCCGCCGATCTCGGTGGCGCGGTCCCGGTCGTTCTCGTTGATGTACATGGTCACGCCGATCGGGCGTTCGCTGCTCTTGTCGAGGATCGTGAGGGGCGTGTAGCGGGGCGAGTCGATGAGCTCGCGTGTCCGCTGCGCGATGCCCGCTGCGTCGGCGGCTTTCGGTCTGCCGGCGAGCATCGCGACGAGCTCATCGGTCGTGAACTCGGCGATCGCCTCGGCGTGCGACTCCTCGGCGGGGACGATGCGGACGAACTCACCTTCCAGCGTGACAGGGTCGAAGCGCATGAGAAAAGGCTACCCGCCGAGATGGCGACCGGCAGCCCTTTGTATGTGTAGCGGGGTCGGATTGGTGATTCGTGGATCAGCGGCGGCGGCGCGTCGCGGCAAGGCCCGCGAGACCGAACGCGGTCGCGGCACCCGGGGCCGGGATGACGTTCGAGAACTTGAACTGCGCCGCGAGCGACGAGTTGGTCGGGCGGTTGCCCGTGAACAGCAGCGACTGGCTGCCGGTCAGGGTGAAGTCGCCGAAGTTGGCGCCGCCGTTGGTGATACGGAGGTACTCGGCCGGGACCGCGCCGGTGGTGCCGACGTTATCGATGCCCGCGAGGGCGACGCCGTTGAAGAACAGGTCGTCCACGGACGAGGTCGCGTCGGTTGTCGAGCGGACGCGGATGAAGATGTCGGTGAAGGGGCCGCCGACCTGGTTGGTGCCGACGCTGACGCCGTCGATCATGAAGCTGACGGTGTTGGTCGCCGCGGTGTACATCAGCGTGAAGTCGGCGGTCTCGCCGCCCGCGCCGATGGTTCGCTCGGCCTGATCGAGCGGGGTGCCGACAGCGCCGAAGCGCCACGCGGCGAGTTCCCACGAGCCGCCGCCGATGCGGGACTCGATCACGGCCTGCTCAAGGCCGCCGTTGTTGGTCAGTGCGAGGAAGTCGCTATCGCCGCCGAAGGCAACGCCCTCGACTTGGGCCAGTGCGGCGGGGGCGGTCAGAACGATGGCAGCGGTGGCGGCGAGGATCGCGCGCATGTCTTGTCTCCTCTTTCTCTCGAAAGTGTCTCTCGTGTACCGTCGGAGAGATTTCTCTCTCTGCGGCAATAGCTTACGCCCACAGGCCCCGGATTCCAAGGGGGAATCGTCCCAAACCGTTGGTCCACCACGATTTGGGTGTGAAACTAGGCAAGCTGTATGAGGTGTGGCCAGGCTGGGCCCGGCGGCGGCGGGCTCAGTGCAGGACGCGGTACATCTCGGACTCGGTCGTGAGCCCGGCGTCGATCTTGCGGATCGCGTCGGCGTGCATCGTCTCGAAGCCCTCGGCGATCGCGGCTTCCTTAAGCGTGACGCCGTCGGCGTTCTGCGCGGTGAGCTTCCTGAGATGGTCGGACATGACCATGATCTCGTAGACCGCGAGGCGGCCCTTGTAGCCCGAGTCGCTCTCGGGATCGACGCGGCGGAGCAGCCGCTGGGCGAGGATCGCCTGCAGCGACGACGTGACGAGGAAGGGCTCGATCCCGATATCGATCAGGCGCGGGATCGCGCTCGGCGCGTCGTTGGTGTGGAGCGTCGAGAGCACGAGGTGACCGGTGAGCGACGCCTGCACCGCGAGCTGCGCGGTCTCGAGGTCGCGGATCTCACCGACGAGGATGACGTCGGGGTCCTGACGCAGCAGCGCGCGGAGACCCGAGGCGAAGGTGACGCCCCGCTTGACGTTGACCTGCGTCTGGCTGATGCCGTCGAGTCGGTACTCGACCGGGTCCTCGACGGTCATGACGTTGCGGACGTTGCGGTCCACCTCGCCGAGGACGGCGTAGAGCGTGGTGGTCTTGCCCGAACCGGTGGGGCCCGTGACGAGCAGGATGCCGTTGGGCCGCGCGACGAGGTCGAGCAGCTTGCCGCGCATGCCGGCGTCCATGCCGAGGCTGTTGAGGCTGAGCTTGTTCTGCGACTGATCGAGCAGGCGGAGCACGATGCGCTCGCCGTAGACGGTCGGGATCACCGAGAGGCGGATATCGACCTTCTTCGAGCCGATGCGGACCGTGGTCTGGCCGTCCTGCGGGCTGTGGCGGTTGGCGATATCGAGCTCGGTCATGACTTTCAGGCGGCTCGAGATCGCGGGGGCGAGCGAGAGCGGGGGGCTGAAGGCATCGACGAGCATGCCGTCCACGCGGAGGCGGATGACCAGCCGCGACTCCATCGGGTGGACGTGGATGTCCGACGCGCGGCGGCGCAGCGCCTCGAACAGAATCATGTTCACAAGCCGGATGACCGGCGTCTGCCGCGCGAGCGCGAGCAGGTCGGTCGTGCGCCCGAGTGCGCCTGCGGCGGTCTCGAAGGCGCTCTCGTCGAGCCCGACCTCCTCGATGATCTCGCCCACGAGGTCGCCGCGGCGTTCGTAGCCGCGGTTGACGAGGCTCGCGACCGCGGCCCGGGGCGTGAGCACGAGCTCGACCGGCATTTCGAGGATGTCCTCCAGCATCGTGAAGACGCTGGGCATCATGGGCTGCGCGGTCGCGACGATCATCGCGTGCCCGTCGGAGCGGATCGCACCGACGGTGTGCCCGCGCGCAAACTCGGGATCGACGAGCTCATAGAAGCGGTTGGCCGAGTCGTCGAGGCGAGGTTCCGCTTCGAAGGGCAGGCCCGAGACCTCGGCGACCGATTCGAGCGCGGCCTGCTCGTCCAGGCCCGCGAGCTGGATCATCAGGTCCCAAGGCTGATCGTCGGAACCCTCGGTCTGTGCGAACCGCTCGAGCAGGTCCGGGCGGAGCGCGAGCGGGCCGAACGCCTTGGCGACGCGGGGCCAGTCGATCGCGGCGGCCGCGGGGTCGTCGGTGCGCGCGAGCGCAGTGGACGGGCCGTTGCCGTTGGTGGAGATCGACTTCTTGTCGCCGTTGCCTCTCGCCATGGATCGGTCGGTCAGTTCCCGGGCTCGCCGGTTTCCCGGATCTGGCTGCGCGCGGTGTCGAGCGCGACGGGTCGGGTCGGGTCGGGTTCAGCCGGCGGGGTCGCGGGGTCGCCCTCGTTGAACCCGAAGATCGATTCACCCTCGGGCACCGGCAACGAGAGCGAGCTGAACTCCAGGAAGCGGGGCGTCAGCGGCGGGGCGGTCACGCCGCCGTTCCATTGCACGGTTTCACGCGGTCCGCGTGTGAGCAGCTTGAGGTCGTTGAAGTTCGGGTCTGTGAGGACGCGGGGCGTGATAAAGATATAGAGGATCGTCTCGGAGGTGGTCTTGCTTGTGGTGCCGAAGAGGTACTCGATGAGCGGGATCTCGCCCAGCAGCGGGATGCGGGTGCGGGTGTTGTTGATGTCGCGGACGACGATGCCGCCGACGACGATGGTGCTGTCGGAGGGGATGGTCGCCGAGCCCGTGACGTTCTGGTTGATGCGCGGAGCGGGGATGCCGTCCGCCGAGGGGGCGCCGATGAAGTCGGAGAACTCGACGGAGTAGGTGAGGCTGATGTGGCCCGCCTCGGCGATGGTGGGCGTCACGGTCAGCGTCGTGCCCGCCTGCTCAAAGCCCGAGAAGCTGACCTGCGTCGTGTTGGCGTTGACCGCCTGGGCCGTCGTTGGCTGCTCGAGCACCGACGCGATCTGCGCTTCCTCGTTGTCGTTCACCAGCAGCTGCGGCTGCGAGATGATCTGGGCATCGGTCCTGGTCTTGAGCGTGTTCACGACGAAGGGCACGAACGTGGACTGCAGGATCGCGGCGTTGAAACCCGACGCGGCGCCCGTGACGGTCGGGATCGTCGTGATGACATCGCCGAAGCTGGAAAGCCCGAAGTTGTTCTGGAACTCGGCCTCGCCCGCGCTGAAGTCCGCGAGCTCGATGGTCAGGTTGAACGCGTCCGAGTCGGACACCGAAACAATCGTGGCTTCGATATAGACCTGCGGGCGGCGGCGGTCGAGACGGCGGACAAGCTCGCGGAACTCGCCCTGCTGGTTCAGCGGCGCCTTGACGATGATCTGGTTATTCGCGGGGTCGGGAACAACGAAGACCTGGGTCGGGTCGATGTCACCGATCTCGCCGTCGTCGGCGCTGTTCTGCTGGGTGAAGCCGGCGGGCCGCGTCTGGGCGGCCGTCTGCCCGCCGCCGCCGCGGGCCTGGGGGAGCAGCGTGGCCTCGCCCGTCTGCGAGGTGCCCTGGATCAGCGACTGGATGATGCCCGCGACCTCTTCGGCGTCGGCGTTATCGAGGCGGTACTCGCGGATCACAACGCGGTCGGCTTCGGTCTCGAGCGTCTCGATGAGCGTCGCGAGCACACGCTGCTGCTCGGGTGTGCCGTAGTAGATGATCTCGCCGCGATCGACATCGACAACCATCGTGGGCCCGCCCGCGGGCGAGGCGGCGATCTGCCCGCCGGCACCACCCGCGCCGCCCAGTCCGAGGCCCGCGCCCTGGCCCTGCGCCAGCTCGATGATCTCACCGAGGCCCTGCGTGCGGGCGATCTCGGCGATCTGCTTCGCTGACCCGCCTGCAAAGAACTTCATGGGCTCGAGCTCGATGGGGCGGTCGATCAGCTCGACGTACTGCCGGACGAGCGTGAGCTCGTCCTCGGTGCCGCGGAAGAGCAGGCGGTTGCCCTGCGGATCGATCGAGAGCCGCTCGGCGACGTTCTCAAGACCGACCGAGGTGGTCGCGCCGAGTGCGGCAGCGCCGCCGGCCTGTGCGGCTGCAGCGCCGCCGCCGGTTGTTCTGCCGGGCTGCGTGCCGGACGATCCGCCGAACAGCGCGAGGATCCGCTGCTTCGCGACCGAGGCGGCGATGACCTCCAGCTCGATCGGGAAGAGCTCGAGTTCGCTGTTGCGCTGCCGGAGCAGATCGATGTAGTCCTCGACGAGCGCGATCTGCCGCGCGGATCCGGTGATGACAACCAGGCCCAGCTCATCGACAAAGCTCACGCTCGCGTTCGAGCCGCCGCCCGCGGCCGCGGCGCCGCGGTTGCCCCCCGTGTTGCCGCCGCCCGAACTCAGCACGGCGTTGATGCTGGTCTCGAGCGACGAGGGCCGCAGGTTGGGCACACGCAGGACCTTGGTCGTCGCGAGATCGCCGTCGAAGATGCGGGGCAGCGCGCCCGTCTGCTCGATGACGTAGACGTTCGAATCCGCGTCGAGCGTGAGCCCGTAGTCGTACTGGCTCAGCAGAAACGTCATGAACTCGAGCAGGCGGTCCTTGCGGATCCGAAGCTCGGAGTTGAACGAGACCGAGCCCGTGTAGCCCTGCTCGGGGTTGAGCAGGTTGATATCGAGCGCGTCGATGATGATGTCGATGATCTGCGCGAGCTGGAACGGCTCGGCCAGCGGCTCGATGATCAGGTACTCGTCGTCCTCGATCGCTTCGATCTCGGGGAACGCGTTCACGCCCGCCTGCTCGGCGGCGCGGTCTCGGATGCCCTGCAGTTCGTCGGGCTGCAGGTCGCGGCCGAGCCGCTCTTCCATCTCGCGCTGCATCGTGACCTCGAGCGCCCGCTGCCGCGCGAGCGCCTGCTCGCGGGCGACGACGTCGTCCTGTTCGAGACGCAGGCCGCCGAGCGTCGATTCCTCGACACGAGGCGGCAGCGTACGCGGACCGGGGCGATCGTTGATGTTGTCGCTGTCGCGGCGGGCCTCTTCGCGCTGCCGCTGGAGCTGGGCCTCGCGGATCCGCTGCCGCTCGAGCTGGCGGTTCACGGAGGACTGCGCGTCCGCGAACGAGGTCGCCAAACCCACCGCGGCGACGAGGGCCAGGCGAGACGCGAGCGTCGCGGCGTGACCGATCTTCACATGCCGAACAATGTCCCGAAACATCTGGGTCTCCCGCATACGCTGACCGTGAACCAGCAGGGTAGCCCCGCGGCGAATCCGGGCTCCGCTGCCCGATCACCGCAAGCGAGGTCTTTGCCCCATGCGAGCCGTCAGCCTGCTCCCGTCCGCCACCGAGATCGTCTCCATCATCGGCGCAGACGCCCTTCTCGTCGGCAGAAGTCACGAGTGCGATTTCCCGGACCGCATCGCCGGTCTGCCCGCACTGACAAGCCAGCGGACGCACTACGACCCGGCACACGGCATCGGCGCACAAGAGATTGACCGGGCGGTCAGGCAGCAGCTCGACGCCCACGACTCGTTGTACCGCCTCGATGTCGATCGGCTGCTCGAACTCGCCCCCGATTTGATCATCACGCAGGACCTCTGCGACGTCTGCTCGATCGATCTCGAGACCGTCCGCGGCGCGGCCCGGACGATCGCCGAACGGACCGGCGCCGAGCCCGAGATTGTCAGCCTCGACCCCCACACGATCGAGGCCGTCATCGACGACGTGCACCGCGTCGGCAGGGCGATGGGCCTGCCCGAGAAGGCCCGCGACGCCGCTGTGACCCTCCGCGACCGGTTCTTCCGGACCGAGGAGCACGTCAACGCCTTCGCGGCGAAACCGATCGTGGGATTCCTCGAGTGGACCGACCCGCTCTTCATCGCGGGCCACTGGAACGTCGAGCTCATCGAGCGGGCGGGCGGGCGGCACCCGCTCAATGAGACGGTCGCCAAGTCCGGTCACGGCGCGGCTGAGGGCCCCATGCGGGGCGAGCGCGTTGCGGGCAAGTCGGTCGCGGTCACGCCCGAGGTCTTCAACGCGTCTCAGCCCGACGCGATCGTGATCGCGCCGTGCGGGCTGACACTCGATCAGGCGTGGTACGAGGCCGAGCGGCTCATGGAGCAGGCGTGGTTCCGGGAGCTGCCGGCGGTCAAGGCGGGGCGCGTCGCGGTCGTGGACGGCAGCGCGATGTTCAACCGCCCCGGCCCGCGCCTCGTCGATGCCTTCGAGTGGCTCGTCGGGTGGCTCAACGATCGACCGGAACTGATCCCGATCGACTTCCCGTGGCGGGAGCTCGGCACATAGCGAGTCTCTCTTCACGAGCCCCCAGCGTGAGCTGGGGGAAAGTTCATGTCGATTGGTTGCAAATGGGCTTGCCTCTCCCCCAGCTCACGCTGGGGGCTCGTGAAGCATCACTCGCTTACGCGCGAGATCGACTCGCCAAACGTCAGCCAGTTCCCATCCGGGTCGGGCACCTCGAACTCGCGCATGCCGTAGGGCGTGTCGCGGAGGGGCAGGCACCGGGGGAGGCGCGACGCGACCTCGTCGTGGTACTCGTGGATGCCGTCAACGAAGATCGTTCCCGAGCTCGGGCCGCGCCGGTTCGGGCCCGGGTCGCGTTTCGAGAGCATGAGCTCAACACCGCCCCGCATGACCTGAGCCTCGGTCGCTTGTCCCTGCGGGTAGCGCCATCGTTCCTCGAAGCCGAGCGTATTGACGTAGTGATCGATCGCGCGGTCGAGATCATCGACGACGAAGGTCGGCATCATGTACGAGAGCTGCGCATGATCAGAGACCGGATCAGAAAGCGTGTGCGGTGTTGCGTGCATCGCGTCCCCCTTGGTCTGCAACCCTTTCGGTGTACCAAGAGGTGATCGCGCACACAAGCGTTTCGCGCGCGAATGCGCCGCGAAGTCGGTAACGTGGTGGAGATGCCGTAACCAGAAGCGGGAGCAGCGCGCTCGCTCGGGGCGTAGTTACTGACGCTTCCCCTTGCCCTTCCGGTCGCCGCGGTAGTCTTTCTTGTTCTTGTCGCGCCGCTTGCTCTTGGCGCTGCGCCGCTGCGCGCCGGGCATCTTCTTGAAGCCCGCGCCGCCTCCGCCGCCCAGGCCGCCGAGATCGCCGCCCATATCGAGCTTGAGCCCGCCCGACTGCTTTGCCTTGCCCGCAGCACGCCCCTCGGCGTCGGCGACCTGAAGATCAAGCTGACGCTTCTGCAGATCAACCGCCGCGATCACGACCTCGAACATGTCGCCCATCGAGTAGCTGCGCCCCGAGTTCACGTCGATGAGCGCACCGGTCTTGGAATCGATCCGCCACTTCGGCGGCTGGTTCGAGCGGCTCGTATCCCCCGGCAGGTCTTCCTTCTTGATGAACCCATCGGCGAGGAACTTGTCCACCTGGATAAAGATCCCGCGCGGCGTCACGCCCGTCACCACGCCGCCGAACGTGTCGCCGATGTGCTTCTCGGCCAGCAGCTGCAGCACGAGGAACTGCCGCAGCTCGCGCTCCGCGCCCTCCGCGTTCTGCTCCTTGCCCGTGCAGTGCCGCCCGATCATCAGGAGCGTCTGCTCATCCGGGCACATGCGGCGGTCTTCCATCATCTGCTTGCCGAGCATGTGCTTCTGCTTGTCCTCGGTCGGCCGATCCTCGCCGTTATTGGTCAGCTTCAGATACCGCGCCAGCGCCCGGTGTACGGTGAGGTCCGGGTAGCGACGGATCGGGCTCGTGAAGTGCGCGTACGCCGTGGACGCGAGCGCGAAGTGACCGATCAGCGCGGGGGAGTACTCCGCCTTTGTGAGCGTCCGCAGCACCGCCATGTGCACGGCCCGCGCCGCGGGCGTGCCGCGCGTCGCGTCGAGAAGGCCCTGCATCTCCTCGCGCGAGGGCGACTTCGGGATCTTGAACCCCGCGACGTTCGCCGCTTTCTGCAGGTGATCGACCTCGCCCGGCACGGGCTCGGGGTGGATGCGCCGGATCAGCGGCACCTGCAGCTGCTCGAACAGCCTAGCGACGCACTCGTTCGCCTCGACCATGAACATCTCGATCAGCGTGTGCGTGTAGGCGTCGTCCTCCTGCTCCGCGTCGATCACGCGGCCGTCCTCGTCGAAGACAAGCTCAACGTCGGGCAGGTCAAGCGAGATCATGCCGTCCGTTCGACGCCGCGCCTGGATCGTCCGCGCGAGCCGATCCATCTCCCTGACGGTGTCGAGCAGTTCGTCGGTGTAGTTGGGCTCGGTCTTCGCGTGCTTCTCCGCCTCCTCGAGATCGCCGTCGATCAGCGCCTGCGCCTCAAGATAGGTCATCCGCTTGCGGCTCTTGATCAGCGTGTTCTGCACGCCCTGCGCGCGGACCTTGCCCGTCTTGTCGTACCGCATCCATGCCGTCTTCGCGAAGCGCGGCACGCCCTCCTGCAGCGAGCAGATGCCGTTGGACAGAATCTCCGGCAACATCGGGATCACAAGCCGGGGCAGGTAGCACGAGTTGCCCCGCTCGTAGCCCTCCTCGTCCAGCGCGCTGCCCGGCGTGATGTAGTGCGCGACGTCGGCGATGTGGACGCCCAGCTCCCACCCGTCGTAGCCGTCGGAGTCCTTGCTGAGCCGCCGGATCGAGATCGCGTCGTCGTAGTCCTTCGCGTCCGGCGGATCGATCGTCGCGATGAAGACGTCGGTGATGTCTTTGCGCGGCAGCCCGTCCTGCTCGAGCGCCGACTCGCCGTCCGCCTTCCAGCGGTCGATCATCTCGTCGAACTGGATGCTCGCCTCGCGCGCCTGGCGGACGCAGTCCTCGGGGAAGTCCGACTCCGGAAGCCCGTAGGCCGCGATCACCGCGGCCGTCTCGACATCGGGCTCGCCCGCCTCGCCCAGGACCTTGGTGATCACCGCCTCGGCGAGCGCCCCACCCTCTGCGTGCGCGACGATCTCGAAGGCGACCTTGTCGCCCTCCTTGACGTTCTTGCTCGAGGCATCGCGGATGACGACCGGGTCCTTGAGCTCCTTGCCGTCGGGCCAGCAGAGCCACGTATCGCCCTGCTTGCCGACCTCGCCCGCGAACGCCGACCGCTTACGCGCGATGACGTCCACGACCTCGCCCTGGTACTGCGCCTCAAGAAGGCCCATCCTCTTCTCGCGGCGGCGGTCGCGCCAGAAGTGCACCCGCACCGTGTCGCCCGAGAGCGCCGTCGAGACCGCGTTCTCCGGGATGAAGATGTCGCCCGTCGCGGTCGCGAAGTCGGGCTCGACGAACCCGAAGCCCTTGGCCGACCCGCGGAAGATGCCGACCAACTCGCCCTCGTCGGCGAGCGAGGGCAGCACGACCTTGCCCGACTTGTCGAACTCGACCTTGCCCTCTTCCTCGAGCGCGCGGACGGCCTTACCGAACGCGTCGAGCTCGTCCTGGAAGCCGAGCGCGACCCCGAGCCGTGCAAGGTCGCGGGGCTCGTAGG
This sequence comes from Planctomycetota bacterium, assembly GCA_038746265.1. Classification (GTDB taxonomy): domain Bacteria; phylum Planctomycetota; class Phycisphaerae; order Phycisphaerales; family UBA1924; genus JBCBKP01. Next base: position 6,037 of record JBCDKU010000032.1, on the reverse strand, counting down.
AGGGGTGCGCCAGGTGCTGGAGCACACGGTGCTGGTATTGCAGTGCCATCAGTGCTCCGACGTCTGGGCAGACTCAAAGACCCGCTTGCAGCTCTTGCAGCGGTACCACTCGGGCTTTACAAAGCCGAGCGAGATCCAATGGACAAGAAGGGTGACTAGCCCGAGAACAACGTGCGGCATCGCGCGAGGCTCGCCACAATGCGGGCAGGTCGGGCGATGGAGTCGGAACGAATTCACTTAGGCCTTCACGTACTCCGGCAGCTTCTCTTCATAGCCGCTCGCGACGAACTCGAGATGCCACGCCGCCTTCTCGGTGGACGCGATCGAGTCCTCGCCGCCCATCCGCGCCATGCCCTCATCGAATGGCAGCAGCGCGCCGAGGCCGATCAGCTTGAAGGCCTGCGCCTTCGCCGCCGCGATCGTCGCGGGGATGCCGACCGCCTTGAGCTGCTTGTTGGATTGAGGCAGGGCGTCCCGCGTCATCCGCAGCATCTCGGGCCACGTCAGAACCTGCGCGCCGACCAGCGGGTAGATCTCCCCGAACGTCGCGCGGTTGTCGATCGAATCGCAGAACGCACGGCAGACGTCATCGACATCGATCGGCGCGATCTGCGGCGCCTCGATCGAGGGCACTGGCGGCACCGCCGTCACGTCCAGGCTCGTGCGCAGGAAATAGGGCATGAAGAAGTAGGGCAGCTCGCGGCTCTCGCACCAGCGCTTCATCTGGTTGAAGAAATCGCCGTCCTTCCCCACGATCATGCCCGGGCGGAAGATCGTCCAGTCAAGCGAACTCCGCCTGACCGACTTCTCCGCCTCGAACTTGGTCTTCTGATACGCGCTCACGCCGTCGGGCCGCACGCCAAGCGCCGACATCTGCAGGTAGCGGCCCACGCCCTGGGCCTCGCACGCCCGCACCATCGCGCGGGTCGCCTCGACGTGCATCCGGTTGAAGGTCTGCCCGTTGCCCGCCTCGCGGATGATCCCGATCAGGTGGACGCACACGTCCGCGCCGCGGACCAGCGCCTCGGGCGTCTCGCCGTCGAGCACGCGGCCCTCGACGATCTCGAGATGATCGTGCTCGCCGAGCACGCGGGAGGCTTTCTCCGCGTCGCGGGCCATCGCGCGGACGCGGTGCCCCCGGTCGAGCAGCATCTGGACCATGTGCCGCCCCACGAAGCCCGTCGCCCCTGTCACCGCTGCCGTCTTCACGCCGTCCTGCGCCATGAGCGTCCCCTCAGCGGGCCAAAATCGGCCGGCCTCAGTCGCGAGGATAGGGATCGGCCCGCCCGCGGGCCAAGGATCGTCCGTGCCCGACGCCCCCGCCGACAACCAGCCGCCCGCCCCTCTGCAGGTGAAAGACCTCACCGTCCGGCTCGGCCGTCGCGAGGTCCTGCGGTCGATCACCGCCGAGCCCGCTCCGGGCCGCGTCACGGCGCTCGTCGGGCCCAACGGCGCGGGCAAGACCACCCTGCTCCGCGCGATCGCCGGCGCCGTCCGCCCCGCGACGGGCGGCGTCCGGCTGGATAACCAGCGAACAGACCGCGTCCACCCCCGAAAGCTGGCGGCACGCCTCGCCTACGTCGCCCAGCGCCCCTCGATCGCCTTCGGCTTCACCGTCCGCGAGCTGGTCGCGATGGGCCGCTTCGGCGTGGGCCCCGCCGAGGACGCTGTAAAGCGAGCCATCGCCGAGCTCGATCTCACCGACCTCGCGACCCGACCCGCCGACCGCCTGAGCGTGGGCCAGCAGCAGCGGGCCGCGATCGCCCGAGCCTTCGCGCAGCTCGACAACGCCGACCTTCCCGACCGACCGGACCGCCCCGGCTGGCTCCTGCTCGATGAACCCTTGAGCGCCCTCGACCCCAAGCACGCCCTCCGCCTCACCGAACTGCTCCGTGAGCGGGCCGACGCGGGCCACGGTGTTATCGCCGCCCTGCACGACCTCAGCATCGCCGCCCGGCTCGCCGACGACGCGATCGTCCTCGCAGACGACGGCACCCTCCTCGCCGCCGGTCCCGCAGAGTCAGCCCTCACCCCCGAAACCCTCGAACAAGCGTTCGGCGTCCCCTTCACCCGCGAGCAGACCGCGTCGGGCCCGCTCCTCCTCCCGGCGAGGCCCGCCGCGAGCCCGTAGCATCAGGTCCTTATGGGTGGCTTCTTCCAGTGGATCATCGGGAACCTGCAGCTCTTCGTCTACGCGGCGGTGTTCGTGGTCCCCGTCATCGGCTGGATCTCACGCCAGCTCCGCGAGCAGGCCGCCAAGCAGCGGGCCGAATCCGAACGCAAGCGTCGCGAGCTCGAAGACCTCCGCACAGGCGGCTCACGCTCGCCCGAGGACGACCAGACTGAGTCGAAGCCCGTCGAGCTGCGATCAGCATCCGCGCCCTCGCCGGCCGAGGAACTCGCGCGCCGCCGCCAGGCCCAGCTCGAAGAACTCCGCCGCCGCGCCGCCCAACGCGCCGCCCAGGCCCGCGCCAAGCAAGGCGGCGGGGCACCGGTCCCGACCCAATCAGCACCGACCCAGCAAGCGCCAGCCCAGCCCGCGCCGCCCCGGCAGGTACCAACGACCCGTCCTCAACGCCCCCAGACACAGCAGCCGCGACCGCCGCAGCAGGTCGAGCGTCCGCAGCCGACCCGCCGCACCTCGCGGCCGTCCGTCAGCGAGATCGAACGCCGCCGCGACGAGGCCCTCGCCGCCATGCGCGAGGCCAAAGAGCAAGCCGAGCGGGCAGCCCAGCAGCAACGCGCCGCCGCGAAGCGCAAGCCGAAGGTCGCCGCCGCCGCGCGGACACCCGCCGCCGAGCCCGAGGTCGGCGAGGTCGTCCGCAAAGCCAGGTCCAGCATCTTCGGCAGCCGCAAGTCTATCCGAGCCGCGATCATCGCGAGCGAGGTCCTGGGCAAGCCCCGCGCCCTCCGCGAAGAAATCGGCGGCGGCACGGCCGACGTCTTCTAATCGTCGATCGCCTTCAACAGTACCGACCGCGACGACGTCACCAGCCCGAACACCCGCACCGTCCGCTCCTCGAGCTCGACCACCGCGCCGACGCCCGGCTCGATCAGCTTGGCCGTCCGCTGCTCCACCCGCGCGGGCCCGAGCTTGATCCGCTGCACATCAAGCACGCCCCGCAGCTCCGGCGGCGCATCGGTCCCGAACAGCTCCGCGATCTCGTCGCGCGAGAGCAGCCGCGACGTCCGCGCGACCTCGCCGCGCAGCAGCACCGACTCCGGATCGTCGGCCCGGTGCTGGATCATCGCCGCCGATGACTCGAAGACCGTGCCCGGCTCCAGCACCGCGGGCGCAAACCCGAGCGGCGGCTCGTACCGGAAATGCCGGAGCGAGCCGCCGGTCGCCTCGTTCTCGACCGACCGCACCGCCGCAAGCGAGATCGACCCGTCCGCGCCGACGACCAGCGTCGATTCCCGCAGCAACGGCTCGTCGATCGCCGGCTCGATACGCGAGACCGCCACCGTCATCGCGTCATCGACCACTGCGGATACGTCCGTCCGCACCCGACCGATCTCCGTCTCCGTCGAATCCGGCGCGAACTCGGCTTGCACCTTGCTTCGCGGCCCGGCCGGATAGATCCACGCCGCCGGCACGCCCGATCCCGCGGTCTTGATCGCCGGCCGATCCGCGATATCCGAGAGCAGCCCCCCGCCCGCGCAGCCGCCGAGCACCAATCCGGCAAACATCATCGCTATCACGCATCTCGCCATGCCGGACCCTACACGACACCGCCCCGGCGTGTGCCACTACCATGCCCCGATGGTCGTGCGTCCCGTTCTCACTCTCGCCCTCTGCGCTGCCGCCCTGACCGGCTGCAACACCTTCCAGGACGCCCGCGGTGCGCGCAGCATCCTCGACATCTTCGCGGGCCCGAGCACCGAGGACGCCGTCGCCCTCGCCCTCGACGAGTACGACCCCGACGCACGATTCCGAGGCATCACGCTGCTCTCCGCAGAACCCGCCGGTGGCTCCGACACCGCGCTCGAGCTCTACCGCGTCGCCGCCGACGACACCGACGACGGCGTCCGCCAGGCCGGCGTCCGCGCCCTAGGCCTGCACGGCGAACTCTCCGACGCGCCCGTGCTCATCGAACGCCTCGACGACGAATCCCGCCTCGTCCGCCTCGCCGCCGCCCGCGCGCTCCAGCGCATCCACGATCCCGAAGCCGTCCCCGTGCTTATCGAGCGCACCGACGAGCAGGTCGAGCCCGAGCCCGTCGTCCGGGCCGCCGCCGCCGAGGCAATGGGGCAGTACCGCGAGCAGCGCGTGCTGCAGGCGCTCGTCCGCACGCTCGATGACCGCTCGCTCGCGGTCAACACCGCGGCCCGGCGTTCGCTGCAGACGCTCACCGGTCAGGATCTCGGCATCGAGACCGGCGCCTGGCTCAGCTGGATCCGCCAGACCGATGACCCCTTCCAGGCGGGGCAGGTCTACACCTACCCGGGCTACGACCGCAAACGCCTCCGCATCGAGTACCTCCCGCTGCTCCCCGACCCGCCGCGCGAAACACCCGCGCCGCCCGTCGGCATGCCGCGAGGCGCGGGCTGAATGGAGACCGACCTGTGAGAGCGGTCGTCCGCCGCAACGGCGAGCTCTACCTCGACGCCGACGCCCCCGATCCTGCGCCCGACGCGGGCGACGCGGTCATCCGCCCCACACGCCTCACCATCGCACGCAGCGACATCGCCGTCGCCCGCGGCGAGATTGACCATGAGGGCATCGTGGGCCACCAGTTCGTCGGCGTTGTCGAGGCCGTCCACGACCACACCGACGAGCCCCTTATCGGTAAGCGCGTCGTCGGTGACCCCGCGATCGTCCCGAGCAACTCCGAGTTCGCACGCCGGGGCCTCGGGCATCACGCCCGCGCGCGCACCATCATGGGCCTGCACCAGGCAGACGGCTGCTTCGCGGAGCGGTTCACGATCCCCGAACGCAACCTCGCGATCGTACCCGACAACGTCCCCGACGACGCCGCCGTCCTCTGGAAGCCCATCGCGAGCGCGCTCCACGCCGCCCAGCTCGTCCGACTCGAGCACCGCAACTTCGTCACCGTGATCGGCGACGGTCTCAGCGCCCTGTTTTGTGCGCGTGTGATGACCGAGCTCAACAAAACCGTCCGCTTGCTCGGCTGGACCCGCGACCTCTCGCGGATCGCCGAGAAGTGGGGCGTCCGCTACCGCCCCGCGTCCGAGGTGGGTCTCCGCTCCGACCACGACGTCGTCGTCGATTGCGTCGCGAGCAAGCAGTCGATGGAAACCGCCTTCGGCATGGCCCGCCCCCGCGGCGCCGTCATCGTCAAACGCGAGCCCACGCCGTTGCCCGTCGAGTCGCCCAAGCCCGTCGAGGGCCCCGACATCACCCCGGTGATCCTGAAAGAACTCGAGCTCATGGGCGCCCGCGACGGCCGCCCCGCAGAGGCCCTCGACTGGCTCGCCGGCACCGACATCGACCTGAGCCTGCTGATCTCGAAGCGTTTCCCCTTCGACGAATCCATCGCCGCCCTCCGAGCCGCCGGCGAAGAAGACGTCATGCGCGTGCTGATCGATTGCTAAATGGGCACGCGATCTGTCTTCACGAGCGAACGAGCCCCCAGCGCAAGCTGGGGGGACCCGACAACACACAAGACCAACCCACCCCCAGTTCGCGCTGGGGGCTCGTCAACCACTAAAGCCACCGCGCGTGCCATTGGCGGTCTCCGCCGCCAGTGCGAACGTCGGACGGCACCCGGCACTGGCGACAAGATCGCCAGTGGCATCCAAGCGGATGATCAATCGTCCTTGTCGGAGTGCCTGACAATCAACTCGACGAGCCGATCTTTCGACGGTTGCGTCTCCAGACGGAGTCGCGTCAACGAGAGGTCATTGGTCAAGGCCTCCAACCGCCGATGATCTGTTGTGAATGCCGGGTGTGCAGCGAGAAACTCGAAGTGATCGCCCGCGATCAGTCGAACCGCAAGTTCTCCAGATTCATCCGCGAGGCCCGACTGGAAAGTCGGAAATTCCGGGCGTGCTCGTGGAGAGAGGAAGTACAGCG
>JBCDKU010000031.1:0-27633 GCA_038746265.1 Planctomycetota bacterium | reverse complement strand
GCCACGTCGAGCGGTACCGCGGCAAGATGCTCCGGCCGACCATGGTCCTGCTGTGCGGGCTGGCGTCGAACCCGGAGTCGGCCGAGGCGTTCGCCGCCGGCAAGGGCGAGCCGCTGCTGACCGGCGAGCACATCGGGCTCGGGGCGGTCGTCGAGATGGTCCACATGGCGACCCTCGTCCACGACGACGTGCTCGACGAGGCCGAGGTCCGTCGGCGGGGCGAGACCGTCAACAAGATGACCAACAACGAGACCGCGGTGATCCTGGGCGATTACCTCATCGCGGCCGCCTACCACCTCTGCTCGACCGTCGCGAGCAAGGAATCCACGGTCGCCGTGGGCGACACGGCGATGGAGCTGACCGCGGGCGAGTTGCTCCAGCTCGCGCACCGCCGCGACTGGTCGCTCGATGACGCGACGTACTTCGAGATCGTCCAGCGCAAGACCGGAGCTCTGATCGGCCTCGCATGTGCGCTCGGCGCGGCCGCCTCGGATGCCCCGCGCGAGGTGCAGGACGCCGTCCGCCGTTTCGGCGAGAAGTCCGGCATCGCCTTCCAGATCCAGGATGACCTGCTCGACCTCACGGGCGAGGAGGGCACGGTCGGCAAGTCCGTCCGCCGCGACCTCGTCAAGGGAAAGCTCACGCTGCCGCTTATCCACGGCCTCGCCGTAGCGACGCCGACGGACCGCGGCGCGCTGCTGGAGCTGATCGAGTCCGCCGCCGACGAGCCGGACGGCGCCGACGACCTCGCGGACCGGATCGCCGCGCTGCTGCAGAAGACCGATTCGATCGAGTACGCCCGCTCCGTGGCAGAGTCGCTCGTCGATGAGGGCCGCACGGCGCTCGACCTGCTCCCTGAGGGGCCGGCAAAGGACCTGCTCAAGGTCAGCGCCGACGCGGTGGTCAAGCGGAAGTTCTAGCGATGCAGATCCAGATCGACGATCCGCGCTTGCCCGAAGTCACTGCGCTCCTGGAGGAGCACGTCGAGCACATGCGGTCGATCTCGCCGCCCGAGAGCAAGCACGCGCTCGATGTCGAGGGCCTGTGCATCCCCGAAATCACGTTCTGGACCGCGCGCGAAGGCAACGCCGTGCTGGGCTGCGGCGCGCTGCTCTCGCTCGGCGAAACCGAGGGCGAGATCAAGGCGATGCGGACCGCCGACGCCGCCCGCCGCCGAGGGGTGGGCAGGAGCGTCCTCACCACCATCCTTGAGGAGGCCCGCTCACGCGGCATGACACGCCTCAGCCTCGAAACCGGATCCCAGCCCGACTTCGAGCCCGCGCGGTCGCTCTACAAACGCTTCGGCTTTGACTTCTGTGGATCCTTCGGGAGCTACGTCGAGGACCCCAACAGCGTCTTCATGACGCTCGAGCTCGAGCCGGTGCCCGCAACTTAGTACTTCAGCACCGCGTGCACCGACTCGCCGTGCGAGCCGAGCTGCCCGCGCCCTTTCAGCGCCGTCAGCTCGATCAGCACCGCGACGCCCGCGATCTCTGCGCCGCATTCGTGCGCGAGCCGCAGCGACGCAGCCATCGTGCCGCCCGTCGCGAGCAGATCATCGACCAGCACCACCCGCTGGCCCGGCTGGACCGCGTCGGTGTGGAGCTCGAGCCGGTCCGAGCCGTACTCCAGGTCGTAGTCCACGCCCCGGACGTCCCGCGGCAGCTTGCCCGGCTTGCGGACCGGCGCGAACCCCGCGCAGAGCGACTGCGCGAGCGCCGTCCCGAAGATGAACCCGCGCGACTCGGCGCCGATCACGACGTCGATCCCCTTGCCCCGGTAAGGGTTGGCCATCAGCTCGACCGCGAGCGCGAGGGCCGAGGGATCTGCGAGCAGGGGCGTCATGTCCTTAAACACGATCCCGGGCTTCGGGAAGTCCGGGACGTCCACCACGAGGTCGTGCAGCCGCGTTGTCAGGTCGCTGGTCATCACCGCGAGGATAGCTCCCCCTCCCAGCCCGCGGACCCCGCCCGTACCATCCGCCGCATGACGCCTCCCGCGGCCACTCCCGACCGTCCGACCGCCGTGATCTGGTCGAGCGTCGCGCGCGTCGAGATGCTGCCGAAACTCATCGAGGCCTGCGGCGTCACCCCGTTCGCCGCGGGCGGCATCGATGACGACGACCACAGGTTGTCCGAATCGCTCGGCTGCGATCCCATCGAGGACCTCCGCGCCGCGATCGGCTCGATCGAGGCCGACGCCTTCCTCATCCTCGACCCCATCGGCTACGGCGACCGCGAGGACCCCGCCGACGCCGAGGCCGTCCTCCGCGCCGCCGAGCGCGGCGCCCACGTCATCTCGGCCGCGCCGCTCCCGGGCTCGCTCGCCGAGATCCCCGGCGCCCGCTGGCTCCACGCCGAGCGCGGCGTCCGGGCGATCGACCGCGTCCGCCTTGCGCCGCTGCCGCGCCGCTCGCGCGTCTGGCCCGAGGTCGCCGAGCTCATCCCCGAGATCGGCCCGATCGATGCCGCCCGTATCCACACCGCGACGAGACCCGGCGGGACCAACCTCGGCACCTGCCTGCTCGCCGCGATCGACCTTCTCTGCGGCGTACTCGGCGAGCCCGAACGCATCGACGCCGCCCTCGTCGGTCACGGCCTCCGGCACGGCCGCCGCCGTTCGCTCCGCTCGATCGAGGGCGACCTCCACGCCCTCGCCCGTTTCGGCGACGGCCGGGCCGCCACGATCACCGCCACCGACCGCACCGCGCACTGGACATGGTCCGCCGAGCTTCGAGGCCCGCAGGGCACGATCGCCGTCACGCCCGAGGGCTTCATCTTCGATCACGCCACCGCAGGGCGCGACCAGCGTCTGCTCGAACCCCACGCCGTCACGCTCGAAGAGCCGTGGGGGAGCTTCGCCCGGTACGTCCGCGAACGCGTCGCGACCGGAGCGAGCGCCGACGCACCGCACGATCTCGAGACGATGCTCTGCGTCGCCGACGCGGCCCTGCTCAGCGCCGCGACCGGCGAACCCGCGTCGCCCGCGACCGCCCGCCGAGCGATTGACCCCGCACGCGGCGGCCTGTGGTAGCAGAACATCTGTCGAATGCCAACCTCTGGCGCTCGTGTGCCACTGGCGGTCTCTGCCGCCAGTGCGGACGTGCAGGTACCAAACACTGGTGACAAGATCGCCAGTGCCACCCACTCGTACAGCTTCATGCCCACCGCGTCAGGTGCCACGCCTTCTTCCCGCGGCGGATCGCGATCATCGAGCCGTGCAGCAGGTCGCCCGGTGTGATCGCCTCGCCCTCACCCAGCTTACGGCCCGTGCCCTCGCCGAAGACCGTCACCGATCCGTTGCCGATGAACTCCCTCGCCTCACGCTTCGACTTCGCGAGCCCGACCTCGACGAGCAGCTCCACCGCGTCCGCGCCGTCGCCCTCGAGCGACGACTTCGCGTGATCGCTCGAGGGCACCGCCGACATCACCTCGGCAAGCAGCGCCTCGGGCAGCGCCGCGAGTTCGCCCGAGAACAGCGCCCGCCCCGCCAGCTCGGCCTGCGCCGCCGCCTCCGCCCCGTGTAGCAGCGTCGTCGCTTCCCGCGCGAGCGCCCGCTGCGCCGGACGCTTCCCGGGCGCGTCGGCCTGGTCGGCCATCAGCTTCGCGATCTCGGGCTCGGTCAGCAGCGTGAACGTCTTGAGGAACTTCTCCACGTCCGCGTCGGCCGCGTTGAGCCAGAACTGGTAGTACGCGTACGGGCTCGTCCGATCCGCTGTGAGCCACACCGCGCCCGACTCGGTCTTGCCGAACTTCCCGCCGTCGGCTTTGGTGATCAGGGGTGTTGTCAGACCAAACACTTCAGGCCCCGCGTCCTCCGAGCCCGGCTCGACGTGCGTCCGGCGAATCAACTCGTTGCCCGCAACGATGTTCCCGTACTGATCGCTCCCGCCGAGCTGCACGCTTACACCGCGGTCGTCGTGCAGCCGCAAAAAGTCATACGCCTGCAGAATCATGTAGCTGAACTCGGTGTAGCTGATGCCCTGCTCGCGACCCATCAGCCGCTCTCGCACCGAGTCCTTCTGCATCATCACGTTGACGCTGAAGTGCTTTCCGACGTCCCGCAGCACCTCGAGGTAGCCGAGCGAGCCCAGCCACTCGTGGTTGTTCACGATGATCGGCTCCGCCTCGCCCGCACCGGGCTTGAGCAGCGCATCGAAGATCGGCCGCTGCCCGCGGATGTTCTCCTCGACCGTCTCGGCCGTCATCAGCTGCCGCTCCGCCGACTTGCCCGAGGGATCCCCGATCAGCCCCGTGCCGCCGCCCATCACGACCACCGGCACGTCCCCCGCCTGCTGCCATCGCCGCAGGATCATGATCGGCACGAGGTTGCCGATCGTGAGGCTGTCCGCGGTCGGGTCAAACCCGCAATAGGCAAGCCGCTTGCCCGCCCCGAGGTGACGGCGCAGCCCGTCCACATCGGTGCAGTCCTTGATCAGCCCGCGCCAGGTGAGTTCGTCGAGAAAGTCGGTCGTCGTTGGCATCGCCGCCAACGGTACTCGGTCAGACGCGCCGGCGACGCGACGCGAGAAGACCAGCGGCGCCGAACGCCGCAGCAACACCCGGAGCCGGGAAAGGCTGCACCGTGAACGTCACCGGATTCAGGATCGTGTTGCCGACGCCCTGCTCCCGACCGGAGATCCGCCCGTCCGTCGAGTAGGTGAAAATGTCTTCAACGAATCGACCGGCAGAGTCGGCAAACGGCTCGAACGAGATCGTGATATCGCCCGCGAAGCTCTGATCAACAACAAAGTCAAAGCGGATCAGCGGCCCGTCGTCAAAGAGGCCGCCGGGTGAGAGCTGGCCGAGCACGAACGCGATGTTCGAAACGTTCAACCCAAGCGGGTTGCCCGGCAGCAATCCCGAGCTGCGCCCAAAGAAAGGCACCGTGGGATCAGAGCCCACACCGAAGACCGGCCTTGGCTGGAGGTGCACCGCGGGGCTTGGGACGGGCGTCCCGCCCCCGCTGAACAGAATGTTGAAGTTGTACGCCTGCGGCGCGTCCGTAATCGGCGACGTGATCGGTGTGAACGGATCGAAGTCCACACCAACAGTCGAAACGAGCACCGAGATCGTGTCGCCGGCGAAGACGATGCCGCCGTTGTTCGGTGTCGTGATATCAACAACGAGCTCAGGCTGAGCCAGAGCTCCACCAGAAAGCGCCATCGCCGCAGCCGCGGCGCACATCGATCGCGTCAACATGATCTCGTCCCTTCTCCCGCCATCAAGGCGAGGTCAGCTGTGTCTCCGGAGCCCTCTCAGGCCCGTGCACAGCATAGGGAAACCGCTAGACCGCGTGAGCGATTTTCTCGGATTTCGACACCGAAATCAGCGCCGGCGGCGGATCACCGCGACACCCGCGACCCCCAGCAGCGCCGCCGCTCCGGGCGAGGGCACCACGTTGAACGTCACAGACCCCAGCGACGCGTTGCCGAAGCCCGCGGCCACGCCCGAGACGCCCTCGCCCGTGTTGAAGCTCGTGTTCTCCTGCGGCTCATCCGACACCAGCAGCAGCTCCGTCACGCCCGGGTTCGGCTCGCTGTCGATCGTCAGCCCGTACTGCAGCACGTCCTCAGAGAACACCTGCCCCGCGGGCCCCGAAGGCGGCAGGATGCTAATCGTCACCGCGCCATTGAAGTCGCTGTCCGCGGTGAACGTAAAGCTGAACAGTGCGCCCTCCTCGTAGAGCCCGTTCGTCGAGAGCGACACCGGGTTCGTCCCGATCGCGGACAGGTTCGACCCCTGCGCGACAAGCCCGTCGGAAAGCACGTTCCCGGTAAACAGCGAATCCACGTCCAACCCGGGAACGCCAAACAGATCCTCGAACGGCCGCGGCTGGAACTCCACGAACGACCCCGCGTTCACCGTCCCGCCGCCGCTGAACGCGACATCGATCTGGTACCCGTTCGGCGCGGGAAGCGGATCGACCGTGTTGAACGCCGCGAACGGATCGAAGTCCACGCCGTCGATCCCGACCGTCACCGTGATCGTGTCCCCCGCGAAGACCTGTCCGCTCGGATCGGGCGTGTCGAGATCGATCGTGATGGTCGGCTGCGCGATCGCCGGCAACGTAAACGCACCAAACGCCGCCGCGGCAACGGTCTTCGTCGAGGTCATATCGAGGTCTCCGAGCGCCGCCGGAGCGGGCGCGATGTTGTCGGTTCACACGCCGGCAAGCCCGGCCCACCAACCCATCGACACCCGAGCCCCCCGCCATAAGCCCCGCGAGATCACCGGGCGACACACAGCCACCCATCCGCGCAGCAACCGCGCAGAACATCACCGTCTACTCAGCATCACACCACGAAACGGGCAGGACCAGACCGGGCGGTTCACCGTCGGCGTCGCGATGCGATCAGCCCGCCGAGCGCCAGCGCTACTGCACTGTTCGGTGCCGGGAGGAACCAGACGGTCGCGGACCCGAGCAACGCTGATCCCGGTCCGCCTGCTGCCGATCCCGGGACGTCTCCCGCCGTCCCGTAGTCGAGCACGTCGGCAAAGAACGCATCAGCACTTGGATCAGGTGAACGAACGATGATTCGCAGTTCCGTTCCTGCGACATCTGCATCAGAATCGATCAAGAACGTGAATAACGCGCCGTCGTCGAAGAGTCCGCCGCTGGGATCCACTTGCCCAAAGACAAGCGCCGCGTTCGACGCCTGGATGCGACGGCCGCCGTCGAGGACTGTCGAGGTGAAGAACGATGTCGCGGGCTGCGGACCGAAGAGGCCGTCCACATCGATGTTCCGAACTTGGTCGGCGCTTGCCGAGCCCTCGCGAATACGAAAACGTTCCGTGCGACGCGCGTTCCCGCCGTCGATCTCAACTTCGATCTGGAAGGAGGTCGGAGCCGGAGCCGGCAAACCGGTCAGGGGGGCAAACGGATTGAAATCGATCCCGGTGATCGCGACGGTAACACTAAAAGAGTCGCCCCCAAGTCCTAAGGAAATGGATGGCATAACGGAAATCGTCGGCTGCGCCACCGCAGTCCCAGCCGCCATCGCCACCGCCGCAAGTGCTGTCTTCATTATCTCCGTTCTCCTTCAAGACCAGACCAACCACCTCACCGCCGCCGACGAGTCGCCGCCAGACCGAACACACCGAACGCGCCGACCACGCCCGGCGCGGGCTTCAGCCTGAGAAGCGCCGTACCAAGCAACGCGTTCCCAGGCCCGCCCGGCGTCGAGCCGGGCACCGTCCCGTCAGTGCCGTAGTCGAGCACATCGCCGAAGAAGCTCGCCGCCGACGGATCCGGTGCGCCGATCGAGAAGAGCACGTCTCCAAAGACCGGGGCTCCAAAATCGACGCGGAACGTGAACAGCGCCCCGTCGTCGAACAGCCCGCCAGCCGAATCGACCTGCTCGAACACCAGCGCTGCGTTCGAAGCCTGCACCGTGTTCGAATCGAGCTGCGTCGCCGTGAAGAACGAGGCGGGCGGCTGAGGACCAAAGATCCCGTCCACATCGATGTTCCGAACCTGGTCCGCCGCCGGGTCGCCGACAAGCGTGAAGTCACGGCTGATATTCACGTCGATCTGATACGCGGTGGGGGCCGGCGCTGGCAGGCCCGTCAGCGCCGCAAACGGATCAAAGTCCACGCCGCTGATGCTCACCGTGACGTCGTAGATCTGGCACTCCACGACCGGCTGCACCGTGAGCGTGATCGTCGGCTGCGCCACCACCGTGCCGGCCGACATCGCCATGGCAACAAGAACGCTCTTCTTCATCTCGCGTCTCCTTCGAGGGGTGCCAGTTCACCTAACGCCGCCGCCGTGCCGCGAGGAGCCCGGCAACAGCAATCGCTCCGCCGGTCGCCGGGCTCGGAATGAAGATGCTTGCACGCCCGAGGATCGCGACACCGGGGCCGCCGGGTACAGATCCCGGGACGTCGCCCGCGGTCCCGTAATCGAGAACATCCCCGAAGAACGAGGCCGCGCTGGGATCCGGAGTGCTGATCGTAATGTCCGTCGCGATCTGATCCGCTGCCTGCTCATAGACAAAGGTGAAGAGCGCGCCGTCGTCGAACAGGCCGCCCGCCGGGTCGATGGCTCCAAAGACCAACGCCGAATTTGAAATGCTGATTGAACGCCCGTCGTTGAACGTAGATGCCGTAAAGAACGAGGCGGCAGGTTGCGGCCCGAAGATGCCATCCACGTCGATGTTTCGAACCTGATCGGCCGACGCAGACCCATCGCGGATCCGTCCCGGACCCGTGAAGTTGATATCGAGCTGGTAGGAGGTCGGCGCCGGTGCCGGCAAGCCCGTTAACGGCGCAAACGGATCGAAGTCAATCCCGGTGATCGCCACCGTGATCGTGACCGCCGCCCCCTGCGTCGTCACACCGAACCCGCCGCCCGAGACACCATTCACGAAGATCTCGATCGTCGGCTGCGCCACTGCCGTGCCGGCCGACATCGCTATGGCAACAAGAACGCTCTTCTTCATCTCGTGCCTCCTTTGAGGGGTGCCAGCTGATTCACCGACGGCGACGCGACGCGATCAGCCCGCCGACCGCGACGCCGGCAGCAGAGCCCGGGCTCGGTGGTACGGGCACGCGTGCGGTACCAAGGACCGCGTTCCCGAGGCCACCCGGTGTCGAACCTGGGGTGGTGCCATCAACCCCATAATCGAGTACGTCCGCTGAGAAAGTTCCATCCGTCGCCGTGAGTCCGACCTCAATGTCGATGATGCCGAAGAAGCCCGGATCGATCTGGAAGGTGAACGTGAATAGGGCACCATCGTCGAACAGTCCGGCCACCGGATCGATCGCACCGAAAACCAGCGCGGCGTTCGAGGCCTGGAACGTGAGCCCGTCGTTGAGCACCGATTGCGTGAAGAAGGAGGCCGCCGGCTGCGGGCCAAAGAGTCCATCCACGTCGACGAGACGGACCTGATCCGCTGCACCTGAGCCCTCGACGACGCGACCACCGCCTGAGAAGTTGACGTTAATCTGATACGCGGTCGGGGCGGGGGCGGGCAGGCCGGTCAGCGGTGCAAACGGATCGAAATCAACGCCGCTGATCGCCACGGTGACCTGGAAACTGTCGCCGGGTGCGACTGAGTGAACCCCTGATTCCGACACAGGGATGAGCGTGATCGTCGGCTGCGCAAAGGCCAAAGCCCCGGTCGCCATCGCGACCGCTGCCGCGGCGTGTCGTGCTCTCATGTCGTCTCCCGTTCGTGATCCGAAGGACGGAATCGTCCGGAAACGAATGTATCTCACGATCGACCCAGCCGCAAGGAAAACGTCTGGTATCTCCCAAGGAGCACGGGCATTGGCCGATCGACATGTGGACTGCGTGAATCCGAAGGCGCAAAAAGAACAGGAGCCCCGGACAAGCCGGGGCTCCTGAATTGATCAGTAGATCAGTGTCGTGTCGGATTAGCGACGACGACGGGCGGCGACGAGGCCACCGAGACCGACGATCGCGGCCGCACCCGGGGTCGGGGTGACGCGAACGACGGCGGTGCCGAGCGAAGCGGCACCCGGGCCACCAGCGGTCGAGCCCGGGACGTTGCCGTCGGTACCGTAGTCGAGGACGTCCTGCGAGAACGAGCCGTCGCCCGAGGGGGCGCCGATCGAGATCTGGATGTCGCCGACGAAGTCAGCTGCGGTCTGGAACGTGAAGGTGAACAGAGCACCGTCATCGAAGAGGCCACCGTTCGGATCGAGCGCGCCGAAGACGAGGGCGGCGTTCGAACCCTGGATCGAGAGATCCGAGAGGACGGCCGACGTGAAGAACGAAGCCGGGGGCTGCGGACCGAAGAGGCCGTCAACGTCGATGTTGCGGACCTGGTCAGCGGCGGCGTCGTTGACGACCGCACCACCACCCGAGAAGTTCACGTCGATCTGGTACGCCGTCGGGGCCGGAGCCGGAAGGCCGGTCAGCGCCGCGAACGGGTCAAAGTTGACGCCGCCGATGGCGACGGTGACCGTGAACGAGTCACCCGAAACAACTTCGGGCGCCGAGGTCAGGATTTCAATGGTCGGCTGGGCGACCGCGGTACCGGCGACGCCGGCAACAGCAAGAGCAATCATCTTCTTCACAGGATTTCTCCTCACTTTCTTCCGATTGAGACGAGAGGCCGGAAAATCCGACCACACCAATGCGACCCAGCACGAATATACCCACGTCTCGGGAGATTGCCAAGGTCATGGTCCCTTGATCCCAGTTTTTTGTTGCTTCTCAGCGCAACCGTAATGAACCTCAGCATCCGGATTTCCCCGAGGTTCAGCACGAAGATACCAAACAAAAAACAAAAACACCGCTACAGCCCGGCAGGTTCACCCCGAATCCACCGTTCGAACGTAAACCCGTGGCTGTGCCTGTCATCTGCTTCGTGAGCCTCAGCAGACACCTGCGTCCAGTCCGATTCAGCCTCGCCGGGTCCTCCCTCGAACTCGGGAAAGAACGCGTCGCCTTCAAAAGTGCCGTGCACACGCGTCAGATCGAGCTCATCAGCAAATCTGAGCGCCAACGCATAGATCTCACCGCCCCCGACGATGTACACCTTCCCCATCTCCGCGCGAGGACCGGCCGCCGCGATCGCCAGGGCCTCCTCGATCGACCCCGCAACATCCGCCCCCTCGGCCTCCGGGATCGACCGCGAAACCACGATGTTGTGCCGGTCGGGCAGCGCCTTGAGCAGCGTCGCGTAGGTCTTCCGCCCCATAATCACCGCGTGACCGCGGGTGACGGCCTTGAACCGCTTCAGATCGTCCGGCAGGTTCCAAGGCAGATCGCCGTCGCGTCCGAGAACGCGGTTCTCGCCGATCGCCGCGATCATCGAGACCTCGAGTCCCTTGTAGCTCACACCGCCACCTCCGCCTTGATGTGCGGGTGCGGGTCGTAGCTCTCGACCGCGATGTCCTCGAACCGGAATCCCGTCACCGAAGCGGGCGAGCCCGCGAGCGAGACCGTCGGCAGCGGCCGCGGATCCCGCTCGAGCTGGAGCCGGGCCTGCTCGAGATGGTTCGTATAAAGGTGCGCGTCGCCCAGCGTGTGGACGAACTCGCCGCACCGCAGCCCGGCCGACCGCGCCATCATCATCGTGAGCAGCGCGTAGCTCGCGATGTTGAAGGGACCCCCCAGGAAGACGTCGGCCGAGCGTTGGTAGAGCTGGCAGCTCAGCCGCGCGGGCCCGTCGTCCGCGGGGTCCGGCGCCACGTAGAACTGGAACAGGCAGTGGCAGGGAGGCAGCGCCATCTCCTCGAGCTGCCCGGGGTTCCACGCCGTGACGATGTGCCGCCGGCTGTCGGGCCTCTCGCGGATCGACCGCTCGAGCTCGGCGATCTGGTCGAGCGTGGTGCCGTCTGGTCTGGGCCAAGAGCGCCACTGCCGCCCGTAGATCGGCCCGAGCTCGCCCGTCTCCGGGTCGGCCCACTCGTCCCAGATCGAGACCCCAACGTCCTGCAGCGTGCGCACGTTCGTGTCGCCCCGCAGGAACCAGATCAGCTCGTGGAAGATCGAGCGGGTGTGGAGCTTCTTGGTCGTGATCAGCGGGAACCCGGAGTCCGCCGTCGTTGGCCCGAGCGATCCGTCGGCGTTGGACAGGTCGTAGCGGGACTGGTGCCCGAACACCGAGAGCGTCCCGGTCCCGGTCCGGTCGGGCCGCTCGACGCCGTCAGAGAGGATCCGCTGCAAGAGGTCGTGGTACTGCCGCATCGGGAGAAGATACGGCGGCGGTGGAGGGGGCGTCAGTTGTCGTCTTGCGGCCGGTCGGGAGGCGGGAAGAGCACCCAGTCGCCCTTGAGGTCGTCCGGCAGCTCGGTCCCGATCAGCGTGGGCTGGGGAATGTTGGCTTCGATCGATTCACCCCGATTGTCGATGAAGTCATTGCCAACCGAGTAAACAAGCGGTCTTCCGTTCTTGATGCGGTACTTAAAGGGCGTGCCACTGAATGGATCACGTACATCAACCCCGCGAGAGATCCACTCCGCCGGCTCGATTGTGGTCGGCATGGGTATCCCCGCGTTCTGCTCCGCGTGCAGCTTGATGAGCATCGCCGCCGCATTTGCCTGCGCGTTTGCGAGATGTGTCATGCCGGCGTATCGATCAAACGCAGGGAGCACAATCTTCGCAGCAAGGAAGTTGCTCGCGTCGAGTTCTCCCGCCAGCCGGTAGTACGTATCGAGCGTTCCGCGCGATTCCCACTCCCAGAGTGGGGCCTTCATCAGTTGCTTGCCCGCATCGAAGTAGGTTTCAGCAAACTCAGTGTCTCGGTCGCCCGACGCGCTCATGACTGATACGAGAATCGACGTGCCGACGCCCGAAAGCCCGTCGATGTCCGCACTTCCGCCGGTCTGGCTATCGAACCACCGAAGGCCGGCGGGAGAGACTCCGCCTTTGCCGTTCGATCGAAAGACTCGCTGGGCGACATCGAGATAGGTGAGTCGGTCCGCATTAATCGGTGCAGACCCGCCGAGTTTACGTGCGGCGCGAATAAACGCATCAACCACCAGCGCGGCTTCATCTGGCGTTCCTATGGCTTGTGGATCCTCGCTGAGCACATCAAGGGCCGTCGCCGAAGCGAGAACGAGGACCGCGGAACCGAGGAGATCAGATATCACCAGCCGTGTACCCGAACCATGGACCGCGATATTGCACATCGCGATGAGTCCTTGTTGTACTCGTGCTGCATCCCCACGCCTGGCTGCAAGTCGCACGTCTGCCGCAAGCAATCGTGCTGAAACTCGCATCGGGCCGAGGTGCGGCAGGATCACGTCAAGGAGGAAAGGCGGGCCGCTCGTCTCAAGCTCGTTCTTCTCGGCACGCTGAGCGCCGCCGAAGCGGAACCGCTTCCAGACATCAGGAACGCCGGCTTGCGGCACAAAGCCAAGGTGTGGAATCGACGCGACTTCAATCAATGACCGGATGTCGTCGTGGTGTTCCGCGAGATACTGCTCGACACGGTCGAGATCTTCTCCTGATGCGGCTGCCGTAATCTCATCAAGAGGGATCTCGTCATACGGCAGCTCAAGCCATACATCGATGTAGCGATCGATCGCCGTAGGAGTGCTGGACTCTGGGGCTGTATCGACCTGACGATGCAACTCAGCGAGATAGTTGGTGCGAGGCTTCGGTGTGACGTAGACCCATCGCCATAGCAGCACACCCACGATGCCAATTGATGCGGCGATCAGGCCGAGAGCAATCCGTATCCATGGCAAACGCGATCTCTCTGAACCCTGCATCGCCTCTGTCTCCAAGCGAGCTATCGACTCAAAAGCCGCACCCGCGCCCCCCCAACCAACCGCCCCCGCCGATACCCAACCTCAACCACCGTCCCCGCCCGCAGCCCCGAGAGCCGCCGTGTCAGTTCCAGCAGCTCGCCGACCGGCTCGCCGTTGATCGACAGGATCACGTCGCCCTGCCGCAGGCCGGTCTCGCGGCGGGCTTCGAAGGAGAGCCGGTCCACGCGCGGGCCGTCGCCCGCGCCGTTCGAGACGTCGAAACCGAGCGTGACGCCCAGGTCGGTCAGGTCCTCGGGGACGAACGGCTGGCCCTCGATCCACGCCTCGAACTGCCGCTCGAACGTCGCGATCTCAAGACCTGTCGCGTGCTCGATCGCGCGGACGCCCGAGGGGTCGGCGTCGTAGCCGCGCTCGGCGTCGGCCGTGTAGGTCTCGTACCACGCGCGGAGCGAGCCCAGCGTGAGCAGGTAGCGCATCACTTCGCGCGACTGCGCGTAGTTCGCGAGCGAGCGCGTGCCGGTGAGGCGGCGGCGGCCGCGCTCGGTGAGCTCTTCCATCGTGAGCAGGCGGTTGCGGTCGGCGTTTCGTTTGACGATGTTCGTGCGCCAGCTGGCGGTGAGCGTGAAGGGCGCGTCGTAGTCCTCAACGAGGGCGGCGAGCCCCTCCTGGATCCACAGCGGGTGCCGCTGGCCCCGGCGGGTCATGTCGCGCCAGTGCAGGACGTGCACGAACTCGTGCCGCAGCGTCGAGGAGATGTCGCGGGTGACCAGCCTTTTGCGGTCGTGCTCGTAGGCGCCGCCGACCGACGCGACGCCCGCGGGGTTCGCGCCGAGCGACGCGACCGACCAGCGGTGGAACTCCGCCTGCTGCGGCAGCGCGACGACAACCCACGCATCGTCGTCATCGGGCGGCTCGAAGCCGAGATGCTCTTCGGTCCAAGCCGCGACGCGCGCGACCTGATCGGCGGCGATGTCGGTCACGCCCTCGACCGAGCCCGAGATCAGATCGACCTTGAGCTCGTCGATTGCGGTCTGCGTGCGCACGCGGCGGACGAGCGTCGCGTCGCGTTGCAGCCGCGCGTTCCGCTGGGCCTGGGCGATCGCGGGCCAGTTATCGAGGATGCGTCGGAAATCGTCGCGGCCGCGGAGCGGGGCGAGGTCGCGGTCGCCGCGGATCTGCCGCGGGTCGGACATACCCAGCTCGATCGAGCGTTCGAGCGACCGCATCGCGTCGTCGAGCTCGCCGAGCCGCGCGAGGGCGGCGGCGAGGTTGTAGCGGGGGACGAAGTTGTCGGGGTCGAGCCCGATCTGCTCGCGGAAGGCGGCGGCGGCGGATTCGAAGTCGCCCTCGTTGAAGGCGGCGATCGCGTCGCGTTCGAAGTCGATCGCGGACTGCGACCACGCGATCGTGGCGCAGGCGAGGGTGAGCGCCGCGACGAGCCGGATCACGACCCGGGTCACGCGCCGGTCCTCGCGTTGCTGAGGACGAGCTTGAGCGCTTCGGGGAAGGCCTCGAGCTCGAGCTCGAAGACGCGGGCGGCGAGTGATTCGGGCGTGTCGCTTGGCAGGACGGGGCAGGACCTCGTGAGGATGACCTCGCCCGCGTCGTACTCGCTCGTCACGCGGTGGACGGTGCAACCCGACTCGGTCGCGCCGGACTCGATGACCGCCGCGTGCACGCGATGGCCGTACATGCCGGGGCCGCCGAAGGGGCCCGCGGTGCCGTCGCCGGGCAGGAGGGCGGGGTGGATGTTGAGGACGCGATCCCCGAAGCCGCGGGGGACGTCGAGCTTTCTCAGGTAGCCCGCGAGCAGGATCCACTCGAAGCCGAGCATCGCGGCGAGTGATTCGAGCTCGCCCGAGGTGACGCCGCCCTGGCGGACGAGCGTAGGGAGGCCGAGTTCTTGGGCACGCTCGACGCCGGCGCATTCGCGCGAGGCGATCACGACCGCGATCTCGGCGTCGAGCGTGCCGCCGCGGCAGCGCTCGGCGAGGTTGACCATCGTGCGGCCGCCGCCGGAGATCAGGACCGCGAGCTTGGGCTTGGTCTCGGGCACGGGGCCTCCGTCAGCTCGCGGCCTTTACGGCGTCCGCTTCGGTCGCGCAGACGTTGAGCATCTTGTCGAGCTTGGTGATTTTGAGCACGCCCTCGATGTCCTCGGAGAGGTTGTAGATCGCGAGGCCGCCGCCGCGACCGTCGAGGGTCTTGCGGAGCGTGACCAGCGCGCCGATGCCGGGTGAGGCGAGCAGGCCCACATGCTTCATGTCGAGAACGACCGTCGCGAGGCCCGACTCATCGGCCGCGCGGAGAACTTCCTCCTGCAGCGGCTTCGACTCGCGATCGCTGATCATCTCGGTCTTGGGCGTGATCCGGAGAACACCGCCCGCGCGCTCGGCGAGGACGTGGGTGGTCTCAAAGAGCGTGACGTCGCCGCTGCTGCCGCCGCTGTCGTCGTCGCCCTTGCCTTTCTTGAAGAGCTTGCCGATCACTGGCTGGTCTCCGGCCGCGGGTCGTGGAGCACCTTGCCGGGCGGTGCGTCGCGGAAGGGCGTGGGCTTGCCGTCGTCGCCGATCGCGACCATCGAGACGGTCGCGGTCGTCACGGGGACGACATCGCCCGTCTGCCGCCGCCGCGCCTCGACTTCGATCTGCACCGTGACGCTCGTTGTTCCAAGACGGGTCGTGCGGCTGTACAGATTCACCAGATCGCCCAGATACACGGGCGCAAGGAAGTCCACGCGGTCCATCGAGGCGGTGACCCAGGTGCAGGACGAGTGCTTGAGGGCCTCGACCCAGCCCGCCTGGTCGATATAGCTCAGGATGACGCCGCCGAAGATCGTGCCGTAGGGGTTCGTGTCCCGCGGCATCGTCACGACGCGCAGCGCGAGGCTGCGATCGGCGTTCAGTCCGGATTCTGCGGGCGTTTGGCTCATCCACGCCGAGCCTAGCCGCATCCGGCCCCCCGTGGGACCGCCGGATATCCTTTCGGCATGGCAACTCAAGCAGACGCGGAGCAGACGCCGGCCGGGATCGAGACGCCGACCCCCGAGCCGCTCGAGACGTTCACGGCGCTCGAGGGCCAGGCCCTGATCGAGCGTTACCGGATGGGCCTCGACCTCGCCGACCCGCGGGCGTTCCAGCTGAGCCACGAGGACGCCGACCGGACGTTCCAGCCCGACCAGGGCCTCGGGACGTGGTCGTGCCGCTCGCTGATGAACCACCTCGCCGACGCGGACCTCGTGAACGCGATGCGGATCCGCCGCACGCTCGTCGAGGACGGCCCCGTGCTCGACGGCTGGGACCACGAGGCGTTCAACGCCTCGCCGCTCTACGGCACCGGGCCCGGCTCGATCAAAGCCCCGCTCGGCGTGCTCGCGGCGTCCATCTACACCAACCGCCAGATGATCGGCGCGATCCTCTACCAGCTCGACCCGCCGCAGTGGTCCCGCCGCGCCCTGCACCCACGCGTCGGCGAGATGACGCTGCACACATTGATCGCGTTCAACGCGTGGCACATCGAGCACCACCTGACCTACCTCAACGCCAAGGTCCTCGCGATGCTCGGCCCGCGCCCCAAGGATGAGCCCTGCGACGACATGCCCGCCGGCGGCTGCGGCGAAGGGTGCGGCTGCGCCCACTGAGGCGGCATCGACGACCATGCACCGCCTCTTCGACCAACGCCGCTACCTGATCCCCTTCCGATCAACGCTGCTCCCGCAGATCTTCACGGACACCCTCGTGATCGGCGGCGGCGCAGCCGGTCTCCGCGCGGCCCTCGCCGCCGCGGGCGAAGCCACCGGCAACGGCGCCTCGCCCGCCGGTCACCACGCCGAGGTGATCGTGCTTTCCAAGTCCAAACCCGGCTCGACCAACACCGCCTGGGCCCAGGGCGGCATCGCGGCCGTCACCGCCGCCCCGGATTCGGTCGAGTCGCACGCGCACGACACCATCACCGCCGGCGCGGGCCTCTGCGACGAGAGCGCCGTCAACACCATCGTCGGCGCGGGCGAAGAAGCATTCGACGACCTGATGGCGCTCGGCGCCCGCTTCGACGAGGACGAGGAAGGTCGCCCGAGCGCGGGCCGCGAGGGCGGGCACTCCGCGAGCCGCATCTTCCATGCCGGCGGCGACGCGACGGGCCGCGAGATCCAGCGGGCGCTGACCGACGCGGCGAACAAGCACAAGGGCATCCGCGTCTTCGAGGACTGCTTCGCGCTCGACCTCGTTACGCCCTCGGAAGAACCGGGTTCGCCCGTCCTCGGCGCGATCACGCACCACCCGCGGCACGGCCTGCAGATGATCTGGGCCCGGACCGTCATCCTCGCCTCGGGCGGCGCGGGCCAGCTCTTCCGCGAGACCACCAACCCCCGCGCCGCGACCGCCGACGGCTTCGCGATGGCGTACCGCGCCGGCGCGTCCGTCGCCGACGCCGCCTTCGTGCAGTTCCACCCGACCACGCTCTACCTGCCCGGCGCGAACCGCGCGCTGATCACCGAGGCCGTCCGCGGCGAGGGCGCGCACCTGCTCGATGTCTCGGGCCGCCGCTTCATGACCGAGATCCACGAGCTCGCCGAGCTCGCGCCGCGCGACGTCGTGAGCCGCTCGATCGTCCGCCAGATCGCCAAGGCGGGCGGCACCCACGTCTGGCTCGACTGCCGCCACCTTCAGGGCTTCCAGCGCCGCTTCCCCTCGATCCACGGCCTGCTCCGGCGCTTCGATCTCGACCCCACCAAGGACCTGATCCCCGTCCAGCCGGCCGCGCATTACTTCGTCGGAGGGATCCGCGCGGCCGTGGACGGCGAAACGGACGTGCCGGGCCTCCGCGTTGTGGGCGAAGCCGCCTGCACCGGGCTGCACGGTGCCAACCGCCTCGCGAGTAACTCGCTGCTCGAGGGCCTTGTCTGCGGACGACGCGCGGGCGAAGCGGCGCGGAAAGCTCCCGAAGCGGGCTCGCGGCCGCCCTCGATCGTGAGCGATATCCGCCCCTCCGAACGGGGCGAGATCGACCTCGAGGACGTCCGGTCGAGCCTGCGGTCGGCGATGTGGCGGAACGTGGGCATCGAGCGGACAGGCTCGAAGCTCGAGAGCGCGATCGAGATGCTGGATTTCTGGGGCCGCTACACGTTGGACAAGATCTTCGACGAGCCCGAAGGCTGGGAGACCCAGAACCTCCTGCTCACCGGCGCGATCGTCGCAAGGTCCGCCGCGTGGCGGCAGGAAACCCGCGGCTGCCACACGCGCGGCGACTACACCGAAGCCGAGGACGAATTCGCCGTCCACGACTGCTGGCGGCGCGGCGAGGAAAAACCCGCGATCGCCGAGGTCGATCGCGCGACGCCGACCGCGACAAAGCCGGTCGAGGCGTCGGCGTGAGGCTTGTCATCGGGTGCATCACGTTGACGCTGCTTGGCGGCTGCGTCGAGACCCGCGTCATCCGCGGCGGCGACCGGTTTATGTCCCGCTTCGCCGAGGGCCAGCGGTCGAGCGGTCTGCGCCAGCTCGCGAACCAGGGCGGCGGCTCGTCCGCGTCGGCGATGCCGACTATGCCGACCCGAGCCGACCTGACCATCGAGAACCCCGATGGTTCGGTCACGCTCCGCGCCAGCTCCGTGCGTGACTTGATGCTCCACATCGGGCATGCGATCGAATCGGGCGACGCGAGACTCTTTGCCGAGCAGGTGCTGTCCTCGCGCACGCGGGGCGAGTTCAGCCAGAACGGCATGAGGCCCGAGCAGGCCCTCGCGATGCTGCAGCAGAACGAGGCGAGCGTCCGCGCCCTCTTCGAGCGGATGCCCGTGGGCGAGTTCACCCCGGGCCTCTACCTCCAGCAACTCGGCGTCAACACCTTCCGCCTCCGCGCCCGCGGCGTGCCGCGCAACGCGCAGTTCACGTTCATCGACGTGATCTTCGAGGACGGGAACTACCGGCTGCGCTGGTTCGGGGCGGAGTGATGGTCTGGGGCGGAGTAACAGTTCGTGGCCGAATGACGCTCAACCGCCCGACGTCGCCGCCGGCTTGAGCTTCATCTCGACCGTGATCTCCTCGCCCGCGCGGAGGACCTGCATCTTCACGACCTCGCCCGGCTCGGCCTGCATCAGCAGCGGCATCCACTCGTTCACCGTGGGCACCTCGGTGCCGTTCCAGGTCAGGATGCGGTCGTCCTTCTTGAGACCCGCGTCGTCGGCCGAGGTGCCGGGCGTGACCGCGCCGACGAGCACGCCGCCGCCCCGACCCGAGTAGTCGCCCGGCGCGATGCCGACGCGCACCTTGAGCCGTGTCGGACCGGGCGAGGCCGCCCCGCGGCGGCTGCCTGAGGTATCGACGTACGACATGTCGTCATCGTTGAGCGCCGCGAGCCGCGCGATCTCGGCGACCATCTCCGTGATGTCCGCCGCGCCCTCGAGGTTGAGCGTCTCGATCGTGTCGCCGGGCGAGTGGTACGTCGGCGTGATGCCCGTGAAGAAGAACAGGTTGGGCACGTCGCGACGGTCGAAGCTCGCGTGGTCGGAGCGGCCGCTGCCGATCGAGACCGAGGTCGAGATGTCGATGCCGTTGTTCTGCGCGTCGGCGAAGACCGGCGCGACGAGATCCTGAAGGCCCTCGCCTGAGCCGACGCCGCCGACCTCGAGCCGCTCGTTCAGGCTGCCGATCATGTCCATGTTGAGCATCAGCTCGTGCCGATCGAGCGGCGCGATCGGGTTGTCGCCGTAGTACGCCGAGCCGATGAGCCCCGATTCCTCCGCGCTGAACGCCAGGAACAGGACCGACCGCGCGTCCTGCCCGTCCGGCAGCGCGTCGTAGGTGTTCTTGAGGATCGTCGCGGCGGTCAGCGTGCCGCTGGTGCCGCTCGCGTTGTCGTCCGCGCCGGGGTGCAGCTCGCCCGGGCTCGAGGTCCCGATCACGCCCAGCCCCACGTGGTCGTAGTGGCTCCCGATCACGACGTACTCATCCGCGAGCTCGCTCCGGCCTCGAAGGACACCGCCGATGTTGCTCGTCACGATCGGCTCGCGGTCGATCGAGACATCGAACGCGACCCTGACGTCGGGCAGGTCGATGACCGTGCCCTCCTCGTTTGCGAGCTCGAGCAGCTTCGAGAGGCTCCGGCCCTCGGTGTCGCCCTGCCGGATGATCCGGTTCACAACGTTCGGCTTCGCGTGGTAGACCGGGATCCCGACCTCCTGCGCCTGCCGCGTCTCCTCGAGCGTGTCGAGGATGTTCACCCGCGGGTCATCGGCGTTGGGCGGCGTGACCAGAATCACCGCCTTCGCCCCGCGGTTCGCCGCCGCCCGGAACTTCCCGAGCAGGCCCGCGTTGAAGCTCCACCCGTCGTCGATCCACTTGCTCGTGCCGTCCGAGTCCATGGGCTCGAACCGGGCCACGATCGCGACCTTGCCGTTCAGGTCCGTCCCGGGCGGGAAGCCTAGGTACCCCGCGGGCCCGGCCGCGATCCCGTAGCCAATAAAGACCGCCGGCAGCTCGCCGCTCCCAGAGTTCGAGTACCCCAGCGCGTTGAAGTCCTCGCCGGGCGTGAGCATCCGCCCGCCCGCGATGCCGAGCGACGCCGTCGCGACCTCGCTCTTCTTGCCGACCTCGAAGGGCTGCCGGAACGACGCCGCGCCGCCCTCGTCCGCAAAAGCCGGCTCGAGACCGAGCGACCGGAAGTGCTGCTCGATGTACCGCGCCGCCGACTCGATCCCACGCGTCCCCGGGTACCGCCCGCCGAGTGCCGGGTCCGCCATGAAGTTGATGTGCCGCCCGTACTCCTGATCGACATCGACCGGCGAGGCCTGCTGGCCCGAAGCCTGCGGGACCAGAATCAGGCAGGCAGCGATCACGGTGTCACGGAGAGTTCTCATCCAGCGCTTCCTCGATCTTGCGGGCGGATTCCGAGCCGAAATCCGCGTCGAACCAAATCCAGACCAAACGGTCTGCTCGAATGAGCATACGGACGACCCGTTCTTCCGGTTGAGCGACCAAACCGGACGGGGACTCACGCCGCGGGCGTGCATTCACGCTTGGAAGAAACCCGGGCGGCTCCTATCGTCCAGAGGCGGAGAACGGGCCGAACCGGAACGGATGCCGGGGGCCCGAGAAAAGAGCAGCGGAGGCGCGATGACCACAGCAGACACCGACCGAGTCCAGCCGTCCGACCTTGGCGCCGCGAAGGGCTCCGCCGGCTCGATCCAATCGCCGGGCGACGCCCGTGCGGTCGGCACGTCTCCGCTTGATTTCACCGACGGGTTCGTCCCGCGGCATATCGGTCCCAACGAGACCGAGATCGCCGAGATGCTTGAGTTCCTCGGGTTCGACTCCCTCGAGTCCTTCATCGGCGAGGTCGTCCCGAAGTCCATCCGCGCGACCCGCCCGCTCCACCTCACCGCACCCGCCGGCCACGCCCCGCGCGGTGAGCACGAACTCATCGCCGAGCTCAAGCGGATGGCCTCGAAGAACAAGGTCTACCGCTCCTGCATCGGCATGGGCTACTCCGAGACCATCACGCCCGCGATCATCCAGCGCAACGTCCTCGAGAACCCGGGCTGGTACACGCAGTACACGCCCTACCAGGCGGAGATCGCCCAAGGCCGGCTCGAAGCGCTCATCAACTTCCAGACGATGATCGCCGACCTGACCGGCATGGAGATCGCCGGCTCGAGCCTGCTCGACGAGGGCACCGCCGCCGCCGAGGCGATGGCGATGACGATGAACATCGCCTCGGGCAAGCCGCGCCGCTTCTTCGCCGCCGCCGACTGCCACCCGCAGACACTCAGCGTCCTCGAGACCCGCGCCTCGCACATGGACATCGAGCTTGTCGTCGCCGAGATCGACACCATCGACTTCGAGGCCAGCGACGGCTTCGCCGGCATCCTCGTCCAGTACCCGACCACAGACGGCCGCATCGAGAACTACGCCGACCTCGCGAAGCGCGCCCACGACGCCGGCGCGGTCGTCGTTGCCGCTGCCGACCCGATGGCGCTCGCGCTGCTCACCCCGCCCGGCGAGTGGGGGGCCGACATCGCCGTCGGCAGCGCCCAGCGCTTCGGCGTGCCCATGGGCTTCGGCGGACCCCACGCCGGCTACATCGCGACCGCCGAGAAGCACGTCCGCCGCCTGCCGGGCCGCCTCGTCGGCGTCTCGAAGGACGCCGAGGGCAACAACGCCTACCGCCTCGCGATCCAGACGCGCGAGCAGCACATCCGCCGTGACCGCGCGACCTCCAACATCTGCACCGCCCAGGTCCTCCTCGCGGTGATGGCAGGCTTCTACGGCGTCTATCACGGCCCGACCGGCATCAAACGCATCGCAAGCCGAATCCACGGCTGGACCGCTGTCCTCGCGCACGAACTCGAACAAGCCGGCGCCGAGGTCCTCACACAGAGCTTCTTCGACACCATCCGCGTCCGCCCGACCGACGCCGCCAAGACCCGCGCCCGCGCGACCGCCAAGGAGATCAACCTCCGCGACTTCGGCGACGGCACCTTCGGTATCTCGATCGGCGAGACCGTGGACGCGGCGCTCGTCTCCGATCTCGTCGAGGCCCTCACGGGCCCGACCCCCGACCTCGACGCCGACGCGGTGCTCAACCAGGTCGGTTCGGCCTATCCGCAGTCGCTCGCGCGAACGTCCGACTTCATGACCCACGAAGTCTTCAGCCTCTACGACTCCGAGACCGAGCTGCTCCGCTACATCTTCGAGCTGCAGGGCCGCGACCTCTCACTCGCGCACAGCATGATCCCGCTCGGCTCGTGCACGATGAAGCTCAACGCGACCAGCGAGATGCTCCCCGTCACCTGGCCCGAGTTCGGCGGCCTGCACCCCTTCACCCCGCGCGACCAGTGGGAGGGCTACGCCGACCTCTTCTCGACACTCGAGAGCTGGCTCAAGGAGATCACCCGCTTCGACGCGATCAGCCTCCAGCCCAACGCCGGCAGCCAGGGCGAGTACGCGGGCCTGCTCGCGATCGCCGAATACCACACGGCGAACAACCAGACCCAGCGCGACGTCTGCCTCATCCCCGAATCCGCGCACGGCACCAACGCCGCGTCCGCGGTCATGGCGGGCATGAAGGCCGTCTCGATCAAGGTCCGCCCCGATGGCGCGATCGATATGGACGACCTCCGCGCCAAGGTCGAGAAGCACGCCGAGACACTCTCGGCACTCATGGTCACCTACCCGAGCACCTGCGGCGTCTTCGAGGATCACATCCGCGAGGTCTGCTCGATGATCCACGAGTACGGCGGCCAGGTCTACATGGACGGCGCCAACATGAACGCCCAGGTCGGCCTCACCAGCCCGGGCGAGATCGGCGCCGACGTCTGCCACCTCAACCTCCACAAGACCTTCTGCATCCCCCACGGCGGCGGCGGCCCCGGCATGGGCCCGATCGGCGTCAAGAAGCACCTCGAGCCCTACCTCCCGGGTCACACCCACAACAGCCCCCGCGCCGACCGCGGCGAGACCCTCGCCGTCTCGGCTGCGCCCTACGGCAGCCCGAGCATCCTCCCGATCTCATGGATGTACATCGCGCTCATGGGCGCCGAGGGGCTCACCAAGGCGACCGAGGTCGCGATCCTCTCCGCCAACTACATGGCGAGGCGACTCAAGAACCACTACCCGGTCCTGTTCAGCGGCAAGAACGATCTGTGCGCGCACGAGTTCGTGATCGACTGCCGCCAGTTCAAGAAGTCCGCCGGCATCGAGATCGACGACATCGCCAAGCGGCTCATGGACTTCGGCTTCCACGCCCCGACCATGTCCTGGCCCGTCCCGGGCACGCTCATGATCGAGCCCACCGAGTCGGAGCCCAAGACCGAGCTCGACCGCTTCTGCAACGCGCTCATCGCGATCGCCGACGAGATCAAGCGGGTCGAGTCCGGCGAGTGGCCTAAGGACAACAACCCGCTCAAGCACGCCCCGCACACCACGCGCGTGCTCACCCAAACCGAGTGGGACCGGCCCTACAGCCGCGAGCTCGGCGCGTTCCCCGTTGAACGCCTGAAGCGCAACAAGTTCTGGCCCGCCGTCAGCCGCATCGACAACCCGTACGGCGACCGCAACCTGCAGTGCTCGTGCCCGCCCATGAGCGAGCTTGTCTCGAGCGACCTCATGAACCACGAGGCCGATCAGTGCTCGTGATTACTGCTTCGCGCCGGCCGTCGCGGTGACCGTCCCCGGCTTGCCGCGGCGACGCGCGACTTCGCCGTCGTCGTTGAGCGTGCCCAGCGTGAGCCAGCGGCGGCCCTGCCGTTCCGTGTTCTCGCGGGCCGCGAATTGCTGCAGGCCCCGCGGCCACCAGCTGTAGCCCTCGATCGCGCGGTGCACATAATCCGGTGCCCGCACGATGAGCTGCTGCTCGTAGATCTGCGCGCGGGCGGCGCTGCCGCCGTTGATGTCCCAGTCCTCGGGCTCGGCGAAGATCTGAATGACGTCCAGAACCTCCTGCGCCCGCTCCTCGGCGGGCCGCACGTCGCGCTGCTGCTGCTGCTGCTGGAACGGGCTCTGCCCGCCGCCGCCGCCACCACCGCCGCCCGCCTGCCCGCCGGCCTGGAAGACCGTGTTCAGATCGAACTGCGGCGCGTTCTGGAAATCGGGAGCCTCGAAGAGCAGATCCGTCAGGTCGTAGACCTTGGTTTGCTTCCGCCGCTCGAGCCGCTCCTTCGGGCCGAACTCCATCGCGCCGTAGGGCGTCATCTGCCACGTGAACCGGTCCGCGCCGCCCGACTCGACGTCGTCGATCGCCTGCAGCACCTTCTCGATCACACGCAGCGCCGTCCCGTTCTGCGACCGCACCGAGACCAGCATCCCCGGATCGAGCCCGATCGGGTTGCGGCTGTCGGCGTACACCGGGTCCAGATCCGCGCCCGTCACGTCGCGGATGAACTCCACGATGTCCTCGAGCCGCGTGTTCTCCGCGTCGAGCTCGACAGGACGCAGCATCCGCGCCATCGTCTCACGCTTGAGTGAATCGTCGCCCTGAACCTGACCAGCCGCGAGCGGCGTCACGATCGCAACGGCGGCAGAAGTCACAAGCGCGGCGCTGAGGTGCTGCATCATGGAAGGTGTCTCCACTGGGGGTGGGTTGCCGGGCGGTGCGTCACCCAGCATGCGTCACGCTCCGATACTCGGCCAATTCTCCCGCGGTTCCCCAGCACTCCGGGATCCGGCACAATCCGAACAAACACCTTCAGCCGCCGCACGAGCCTCAGAACCCGACCGCCTGCCCGTCCGCACGCAGATCCGAGCCCGCGACATACCCGTCATCCAGCTTGTAGATCACCTGCCC
The DNA here is from genome assembly GCA_038746265.1 of Planctomycetota bacterium. Classification (GTDB taxonomy): domain Bacteria; phylum Planctomycetota; class Phycisphaerae; order Phycisphaerales; family UBA1924; genus JBCBKP01. Next base: position 2,161 of record JBCDKU010000031.1, on the reverse strand, counting down.
GCGCCCGAACGAGGCCGACCGCCGCCGCGACCGCCGAACCGCGTGCCCACGCGATTCGAGGTCGTCGTAGACCGAATCATCAAAGCCCGGCTCGATCGAGACGTTGAGCCCCGAGTACACCTGCCACCGCGGCGCGTCGAGCGCCGCCTGTGGGTTCTGCTCGTCGTCCCGCATCCGAAGCAGGACCTGCAGATGCCCCTGCGGCTGCATGAACCCGCCCATCACGCCGAACGTCATCACGGGCTCCTCCGACCCGTCGGCGAGCGGCCGCGTGACGAAGCCCGGGATGATCGTGTGGTAGGGCTTCTTGCCGGGCCCGAGCTGGTTCGGGTGCCCCTCATCAAGCACAAAGCACGCCCCGCGGTTCTGCAGGCTCACGCCCGTCCCGTCCGGCACGATCCCCGACCCGAACCCCGTGTAGTTCGACTGGATCCACGAGACCATGTTGCCCTCGGCGTCCGCCGTTGTCAGCAGCACCGTCCCGCCCACCTTGGGCTCGCCGTGCTTGAAGTCCTGCGCCCGCTTCGTGTCGATCAGCTTCGCGCGCTCCTCGAGATACCCCGGATCGATCAGCTCGTTCGGATCAAACGGCATCGACCGCGGATCCGCGACGTACCGGTTCACGTCGCGGAACGCGAGTTTCATCGCCTCGATCGTGATGTGCAGCTTATCCGGGTGATCGGGTTCGATCGAGTCCAGATCGAAGTGTTTGCAGATCCCGAGCGCGATCAGCGCCGCGATCCCCTGCCCGTTCGGCGGGATCTCGTAGAGCCGCCAGCCGCGGTAATCCATCGTCATCGGGCGGACCCACTCCGCCTCGTGCCGCGCGATGTCATCCGCCCGGATCGCCCCGCCCCATTGCCGCGCGTGCTTCTCGATCTCCTTCGCGATGGGCCCGCGGTAGAACGCCTCGCCGTCCGTCTCCGCGATCGCCTGCAGCGTGTCGGCGTGATCGGGCAGCCGCACCTGCTGCCCGATCGTCGGGACCTGCCCGTTCTGGCTGAACGTGTCGAAGAACCCCTGATGCTGCCCCGACGTGTACCGCCGAAGGACACCCCGGTAACTCGACCCCACGCCCGGGCTCAGGAGATGCCCCTCGCGCGAGTACCGGATCGCGTCCTGCGCGAGTTCGGTCATCGGGCGCGTGCCATAGGCCTTCGCCGCCGCGACCCAGCCCGCCGGCGCACCGGGAACCGTGATCCCGTCGTACCCGACCGTCGAGACGCGCTCCTGCCCCCGGTACTTGTCGTACGTCATCAGCGAGGGCGACCGGCCCGAAGAGTTCAGCCCGTGCACGCCCCCGCCCGTCCAGATCAACGCGAAGTTGTCCGACCCGATCCCGTTGCCCGAGGGCTCGACCACCGAGAGCGCCATCGCGGTCGCGACGGCCGCGTCGATCGCGTTCCCGCCCTTCCGCAGCACCTCCAGCCCCGCCTGAGCCGCGAGCGGCTGGCTCGTTGCGACAACATTCTTCGCGAACACGGGCTGGCGAACAGACGGGTACGGCAGGCGGTAATTGAATGGTGGGGGAGGCATGGCCACAGACTACCACCTGTCCCCCGAACCGGTCTCGGGTAGGCTGCTGGCAGACACGCTCGCACGGGAAAAGGAGATCGGCATGGGGATCCGCCGCACCGTCACGCTCGCCGCCGCCAGCCTCACGCTCGCCGCGGCGCCGGCACTCGCTCAGGACCGATCTCAAGACTGGACGCACTGGCGCGGCCCGCTCGGCTCGGGCGCTTCGCCCGCCGCCGACCCGCCGCTCGAGTGGTCCGACACCAAGAACGTCAAGTGGAAAGCGCAGATCCCGGGCGAGGGCTACTCCACACCCATCGTCAATGACGGCGTCATCTACGTCATGACCGCCGTTGATACCGGCAGAGCCGGCGCGGGACCGTCCAACATCTTCTCCTACCGCGTCATCGCGCTGAGCCTCGAGAGTGGCCGCGAGCTCTGGAGCACGACCATCAAAGAAGAACCCCCGCACGGCGGCCTGCACCAGACCAACGTCGAGATCTCCGCATCGCCCATCATCGCGGGAAGCCGCCTCTACGCCTTCTTCGGCTCCCGCGGTGTCTTCTGCCTCGACCTGAAGGGCGACGTCATCTGGGACCGCGACCTCGGGGACATGCGCACCCGCAACGATTTCGGCGAGGGCGCG
>JBCDKU010000030.1:0-28577 GCA_038746265.1 Planctomycetota bacterium | reverse complement strand
CTGAGCTCGGTGATCTCGCCGAAGTTCGAGCTGATCTCCGAGAGCGACTTCCCGGCGTTCGACGCGGGCACCCTTTCACCGTCCGAGGGCATGGGCGCGATCATCGACCTCCCGGATAACTACGCGTTCCCCTTCACTGGCGACGACAGCTCCGAGGGCCGCCACCTCTTGCTCTTCCCCGAGGGTGACTTCGCCGACGTCGAGCGTCAGGGCGTGCTCTTCGCCGCCTCGCCGAACGGCGAGAGCCAGGTCGTGCACCCCGTCCAGGGCAGCAACATCGACTTCGGCTTCACCAGCGGTAACCCGAACCGCTACTTCGACAGCATCCCGGGCGGCCAGACCGTCGAACTCTGGGTCTACGACGTCAACTCGGGCTTCGCCGACTTCGAAGAGGACAGCGTCAGCTGGGTCTATCTCCCCTTCGGCACCACCGTGACCCGCCCCGGCGGCACGGAACTGCTCTCGATGGGCATCTTCGACGGCGGCGGGGACGGCCGCATCGAGTCCACGCAGTTCATCGGCCAAGGCGTCGCCCCGACGGTGACGACTCTCGTTTCGGACGGCGACGCGGGTGGTGCCTGGCTGATCGCCGAGGTGACCCACCCCGAGTTCAACCCGACCAACTCGGTTTTCTACGCCCAAGGCACCGGCGGGTCGAGCCAGTCGCAGGACAACGTCTTTACGTACCGCATCAACGAGAACAACACGGGTTGGATCGTGGAGACCCGCGACGGCCCTTCGGCGTTCTTCGACGCACTCGCGTCGTCGCAGTACGCCTTCAGCTACATGTTCCTTCCGCTCGACGCGACGGACTTCGACGAGGGCGACGGCAACATCGACCCCAACAATCCGTTTGTGTCTTCGGCCACCGCGGCCCTGTTCAAGACTGACGAGTACAACGGCGGCAACGGCTTCGACGGTGTCCGCGCGAGCAAGGTCTTCGGCGGTGACATCGAGCTCGTCTCGAACAACCGTGGTGACTTCGGCTTCAACGTCGATGGGCTCAGCTCCAGCATCGACGATGGCTTCATCTACGGCCAGGTCGCCGAGCTCGGCCGCCAGCCCTACTTCCTTGGTGACTTCGACGACGATATCAACACCGATGACACACTCGGCTTCGGCGGCCTGCCTGCGTACTTTACGGTGAACCAGAACGTTGGCAACACGCAATCAGGGATTGCGCTCGAGCGCCTCGACAACGGCTTCGAGGGCAACGCCAACTTCGCCATCGCCTACATCCCGGACGCAGCCGGATTCCCGCAGGGCTTCACCGAGACCTTTGGTCTGGGGAGCGGGGCGAGCCAGATCACCGACCTTGCCGGTAATGGCCTGACGGTCACCGATCCGGTGGTCGATTTCGACCCGGCTGAGGGTGTGCTGATTACGGGCCTGATCGACACTAACTTCGAGGCATTTGCCTCGGTGTCGATCGACGACCAGGCGGGCAACTACACGCTCTTCTCGGTCGAGGCCGATTCGACCTTCGATCCGGGTAACGGTGATCCGATCCAGCAGGATCCCGAGTTCAACCTCGCGAGCTTCACCTTCTTCCCGTACAACACCCGCGACCTCGTCGCCGGCCGCATCGCCGCCGACGGCACCATCCTGGGTTCGACCGGCGGTATGTCGCCGAACTTCTCGGTCACCGCGGGCTCGATCACCGAGGTCGTCGGTCCGGACACCGAGTTCACCGTGTCGGACGGCCCGGGCATCGAGCCGGCCGGTTTCCCGGGTGCCCCGGCCTCGACGATCATCCCCGAGATTATGGTCACCTCGCAGCCGCGTCCGTCGGGCGACATCATCACCAACACCCGCACGGGCTACAACCTCGTGATCCCGGGCGTGGACTCCAACTCCGACGGCGTGCTTCTGCTCCAGGGCGTCGGCAGCCCGGCCGCGGGCGAGGCCGTCGCGATGCAGTACGCCCCGAACGCCGACGGCTCGTTCGACATTCTCGCGATCAACCCGTTCAGCGTGGACGTGCCCCGCATCAACACCCCGGGCAACCTCGCCCAGGGCGCGGGCTACTTCGACGGTGATCCGACCGTCCAGAGCGAGTTCATGTTCGTGTTCATCCCGAACGACGGCCTCGTCTTCGAGGAGGCCCCGGTCGGCAACCCGCTCGACTTCGACGGCAACGGCGTGGTCAACATCTCCGACCTCTTCGCCTTCATCACCGCCTTCACCATGACCCCGCCCGCCCCGACGACCGACTTCGACGGCAACGGCGTGATCAACATCTCCGACCTCTTCGCCTTCATCACCGCCTTCACCGCCCAGCCGTAATGCGGCAGCGTTGATCGCGACGCGGCCGAAAGGCCGTCACAACTGAACCACACACGCGGCGGGGCTCTGCCCCGCCGCGTGACTTCACAGAGCATGTGGAACCGCTCAACCGCGGCTTCCACTGCCCTCGGCTTGAACAGCCCTGACCAATGCAGCGTTCCGCCAGATTCCTCGGACCGACCAGTGTGAGTCCGAACGGCCGCCCCGGTTGCATCCGTGCGGGTACTGCGTACGGCACCGATCCAATACCAAAGGCTCATCTATGACCATCAGGTTCCTGCTCATTGCACTCCTCGCCGCAACCCCGGCGCTCGCGCAGAACGTCAAGCCCAAGCCCGATCCCAAGCCAGAGACGCCCAACCTCATCCACGAGCGTCACACCCACCAGCACAACCCCGACCTGCCGACCGTCAAGCCGACGCCCGACCGCTTCTTCACGACACGGCAGTCGGACATCGTCCTGCCTCTTCCCGAGGAGCAGGACGCGTTCGTCTTCGCGGTCTTCGGCGACCGCACGGGCGGCCCCGACGAGGGCGTCAACATCCTCGCAGACGCGGTCCGCGACGTGAACCTGATCGAGCCCGACCTCGTGATGACAGTCGGCGACATGATCCAGGGCTACAACCGCACGCCCGAGTGGATGGTCGAGATGACCGAGTACAAGGCGATCATGGACGAGCTCATCTCGCCTTGGTTCCCCGTCGCCGGCAACCACGACATCTACTGGCAGCGCGGCGAGACCCCGCCCGAGGGCTATCACGAGAAGTCCTACGAGATGCACTTCGGCCCGCTCTGGTACTCCTTCAAGCACAAGAACTCGTCGTTCATCGTTCTCTACTCCGACGAGGGCGACCCCGAGACCGGTGAGAAGCGCACCAGCGGCGACGGGCAGAAGATCTCCAAGGACCAGCTCGCCTTCCTCCGCGCCGCCCTCGACCGCGCCAAGGACGACGAGCACGTCTTTATCTTCCTCCACCACCCGCGCTGGACCGCGGGCCGCTACGGCAACGACTGGAACGACAAGGTCCACCCGATGCTCGTCGAAGCGGGCAACGTCACCGCGGTCTTCGCGGGCCACATCCACCAGATGCGCTACGACCCCAAGGACGGCATCGAGTACGTCACGCTCGCCACGACCGGAGGCGGGCAGAACGGCACTGTCCCCGATGCCGGCTGGCTTCACCACTACCACGTCGTGACCGTCCGCAAGAACCAGGTCGCAATGGCGGCGTTCCCCGTCGGCGAGGTCCTTGACGTCCGCGAGATCACCGCCGAACTCCACGAACAGGCGGGCAACCTCGCCGCGACGCCCGCGCTGCCAGCGGGCAAGATCTCGCCCAACGCCGACGGCTCGGTCGAGACGATCGTCAGCGTCGAGATCGCCAACCCGACCGACTACCCGATCGACTACACCCTCACACCCGAGTCGCGCGACGACCGCTGGTCGTTCTTCCCCGATCACGCGCACGGCACCGTCGCCGCCGGCAAGACCACGGCCGTCCGCATGAAGCTCACCCGGGCCGCGGGCCCGGTCGATGCGACGTTCGACACCGTGCGTACCGTGCTCGACCGCGACCTGCTCGCCCCGGGCTACCGCTACCAGATCCCGCCGACCGAGGGCGCGATCGATGTCAGCCTCGAGAACATCGTGCTGCCCACCGATCTCCCGAACGGCTACCTCGCCCTTGACGGCGAGCGCGACGCCGTCGCCGTCGAGTCCGACCTCGCGACGACCCCCGACGGCCCGTTCACCGTCGAGGGATGGGTCCGCGTCCGGGGCTACGGCAACCGCGTGGGCCTGCTCGCCAAGAGCCAGGGCTCCGAGCACGCGATGTTCATCTCGGGCGGCCGGCCCGACTTCGCCGTGCACCTCGGCGGTGACTACCGCCGTGTCGGCCCCGCCAGCGAGCCGCTCCCGCTCGACACATGGGCCCACGTCGCGGGCGTCTACACGGGCCGTGCGCTGCTGCTCTTCATCGACGGCAAGCTCGTGGACCGCATCGAGGTCGCACCCGGTATGGAGCCGCGCTCGAACGATTTCCCGTTCTACATCGGCGCCGACCCCGCGGGCGGCGGCCGACCCACGTCCTTCTTCAACGGTGATATCGATGAGGTCCGCATGTCCCGCGGCGCCCGGTACACCGAGGACTTCACGCCGCGACGCCGCCTCCGCTCCGACGCGGACACCATCTTCTACTACCCCATGGACCTGCTGCTGGGTCCGATCGTGCCCGATGCCGGGCCGACCGACACCAGCGGCCGAACCGTCGGTGCGCCGCGGCTGATCTCAAACCGCAACTGATCCGTCATCCCCGAGCCCCACGGCTCGACTCCACGAAAGAAGGCCGAGCGGATCGATCACGGTCCGCTCGGCCTTCTTCTTTGTCGCCGTGCGTGCGCCTATTCGCTGAGGTCGCTGAGCCGGATCGTCGAGCTCATCAGCGCGTTCCCGTTGAGATCGAAGCCCTCGAGGGACAACACCGGGTCACGGCGGTCCCAGTCGATCCGGATCACGCCGAAGTTGGGCTGACGCAGCACCGGGCTGACACGGAACCGGTTCGGATCACCCACCGGGTTGCCCTCGCCCCAGTTGAAGCCGCTCGAGGTGAAGTCCACATCGGGTAGGGCGCGGTGTGGTCCTTCGAGATCTCGATCAGGTGCCGATCGCCCGAGACAACAACTACCCCCGAGGCGTCCGTCTCGTCGATGAGCCCGTAGAACCGGTCGCGCTCGTGCGGCATGTTGCCCCACGTCTCCCAGCCGTGCTCATTGGCGACGACCTGGATGCTCGAGGCGACGACCCGGACGTCCGCGGGCACGCGGAGCTGCTCCTGGAGCCACGTCCACTGCTCCTCGCCGAGGATGGTGCCCTCGCCGTAGGAGTTCGGCACGTACGGCCCGCGTCCCTCCGGTCGCCCGAGCGGGTTCCGCGTCAGCGGGTCGCGGTGGTAGCGCGTATCGAGCAGGATGATCTGCACGCGCCGGCCGGGCGGGCCGTAGACCTCCGCGTGGTAGATCCCCTCGCGGTCGCGGCGGGGCGAGTCCTCGGGCACCCCGTAGAAGTCGAGGAACAGCTCCTGCGATTCCTTCTTCAGGGCCCACTCCTTGCCGCCGTCGTTAATCCCGAAGTCGTGGTCGTCCCACGTCGGCAGGATCGGCACCCGCGATCGCAGCTTGCGGTAGCCGGGCTTCGCCTCGAGGTTGTCGTACGCCGTCTTGATGACCGCCGGCGAATCGGGCACGTCGGGGATGTCCGCGTACATGTTGTCGCCGATGAATAGGAACAGATCCGGGTTCGTCGCGATGATCGAGTCCCAGATTTCCTGCGTCCGGTCCTCGCGAGCGCACGACCCGAACGCGATCACGTCCACCTGCTGATCCCGGTCCCGGTCCACGTGCTGTGAGGTCTGGCATCCCGCGAGCGTCGCCAGAACGCCCGCCCCGGTGAGCATCAAGTTCCCCTTCATCGTTCCCTCCGGTGTGTGTGTTTCCGTGTGTTGCCGAGAGGCGGTGACGCCCCGTCCGATCATGTTACAGAGCGCTCGGGGGATCCATGGACGTCAGAGCGACGTGTTCTGTGCGCAACTTGACGCGACTGCCCGCGATCTCGACCCGATTGGAAGCGGCGGACGCACGATGGGCCGACAGGACGATTTCTCCCCGATATCGTTCGTCCCCCCTTGGAACGAACGGGCCGGGAGGGCCCGGAGGCTGCGGAGGTTCACGATGGTCGGACGGATGGAAACGGTTCGGAAGCTGCTCGCCCTGCTCACGATTCTCGGCGTTCTCGCGCCGGCCTCGGCGGATATCCGCTTCGAGGTCGTGATCGATCCGCTCGTGTACGACAAGCCCTACACGGGCCGCGTCTGGGTCGCCCTGAACCTCCGGGGCAGCCGCAACCCCCCGCACGTCGTGATGGACTATTGGGCGAACGTCCAGCCGCTCTTCGCGATCGATGTGGAGAACCTCGAGCCGGGCGAGACCCTGGTGCTCGACGGCACCAACGCGATGGGGCACCCCGTCGGCATCGACGAGATCCCGCCGGGGCAGTACACCGCCCAGGCGATCATCAAGCTCAATCCGACCGCCCGTGCTCCGGGCCAGGGCGAGGGCGATCTGCTGAGTCTGGTCTCGACCTTTCGCGTTTCTGACGCCGACGTCGATGCCGTGATCCCGCTCCGTCTCAATCGCCCGTTCCCCGCGCGCACGGTCGAGGAAACAGACCGAATCAAGCCGGTCACCCTCCCCAGCGAGATGCTCAGCGCCTTCCACGGATTCGAGGTCGAGCACACCGCCGCGGTCCTGCTCCCGGAGGGCTACCACCCCGACAAGACCTATCCGGTCGTCTACGCGATTGGTCAGTTCCGCGCGGATGAACTCGCCGTCAACGGCCTCGTCAACGCGCCGGGCGTGAGCGGGCCCGACGCCCCCGAAGCCATCTGGGTGCAGCTCGACCCGCAGTGGTTGACCGGCCATCACGCGTTTACGGACTCGGCCAACAACGGGCCGTGGGGCTCGGCGCTCATGGGCGAGCTCGCGCCGATGATCGAATCCGAGTTCGGCGGCAACGGGACTCGCTACCTGCTCGGCGGCGGCTCGGGCGGCTGGGCCGCGGTGAGTCTGATCATGGCCTTCCCGGATTCGTTCGAGGGCGCGTGGGCCCACTACCCGGACCCGCTCGACTTCCGGGCGTTCCAGGGTGTCAACCTGTACGAAGACGAGAACCTCTACGAGGACGAGTACGGCAGCCGCCGCCCGATCACCGCCGTCGGCAACACCTTCCTCGCGTTCTTTGAGGACTTCGCCGCTCGTGAGGTGATCTACGGTCCGGGTCAGCAACTCGGCAGCTTGGAGGCCGTCTTCTCGCCTCGTGGCGCTGACGGCAAGCCCTGCCCGTTCTTCGATCGGGAGACCGGCGCGATCTATCGCGAGACGATCGAGGCATGGAAACAGTCAGATCTGAGCCTGCAGCTGCGCGAGCGTTGGGGTGAGATCGGCGATGAGCTCCGCGGCAAGATCCGCGTCTACGCCGGTGACCAGGATCCCTACCAGATCACCGAGGCGGTCCGGCTGTTCGGTGAGGTCGCAGATGAGCTCGGCGCCGAGTTCGACGTCCAGATCATCGAGGGCCTCGGGCACCAGTTCCACGCCGACGGCTTCCGCGCCATGACCGAGACGATCCGCGAAGGGGCGTCCGAGGGCAACGAGCCCTGATCGCGTGCGACCCGGTCTCTGATGTCGGTGCGGAACCTGCGCCCGCGCTTGCCCACATCGAGTGGCTCAGCGGTACAAACCGTGATCCGGGCTGTATGACCGCCGCATCAGATCGCCGTGTCCGGTCGCATCCTCGGAACGGGTTGAATCATCGCGCATGTCGATCCGATGGATCGGCCGGGCGGCTGTCCCGCCCGAGGTCTATCGGAACGCCGCGATATGAGCCAGCGCGACCCGGACATGTCGATTCTCCGCGAGTGCTCGCCGCGCTCGCCGCAGTCGCTCGCAGCCGCCGGGCTTGTGGTGCTCGGCGCGGGCGGGACGGCGCTCGCGATCGTGGCGGGCTCGCCCGGCCCGGTCGCGGTGATCGTGGGCGTCGCCGGATTCGGCGCGATCGCGGCTGGGTTCGTGATGGCGCGGAAGCGGATCGCGAAGCTCGCGGCCGCGACGCGTCCGATCCTTGCGATCAGCTCGGCATTGCGTGACTTCGCGGCCGGTGAGCGTCACCCGCGTGCTCTCGGTGTGGAGGCGTCATCGTCGCCCGCGGCGGAATCGTGGAACAGCGTGCTCGACGAACTCGGCAGGCTGCGCGACGTCGCGGCGGCGGCGGACTCGGTCGCCGCGTGCAGCACGCCGGGGACGAGCCGGACCGACGCGTCACGCGTGCTGTCAACGCTGCCGTTCGGCATTGTCGTCGTGGACTCGTTTGGCGTTGTTTCAGAGATGAACGCCCCCGCGGCGTCGGCCCTCGGTGTCGATGCCTCGGCGGCGGTGGGGGCGGCGGTCCGCGATCTCGTGGCGCACGAGGAGGTCCGCGAGGGGCTTGATCGACTTTCCGCGGGCTCGTCGTGGTCTCTGACGCGGGAGTTCACGACCGATTCCGGTGCGATCTATTCCGCCGGGATCCGTTCGCTCGGCGCGGCTGGCGAGCGTGGGAAGTCCGAGGGCACGCTGATCGTGCTGGAGGACGTCACGCAGCGTCGAAAGGCCGACGAGACACGGGGCCAGATCGCATCGAACACCGCGCACGAGCTCCGCGCGCCGCTGACCAACATCCGTCTGTACGTCGAAGAGGCGATCGACGCGGGGACCGATTCGCCCGATGTCACACGCTCGTCGCTCAACGTGATCCAGACCGAGGTGCGGCGTCTCGAGCGGCTCGTGGACGGCATGCTCAACGCGGCCGAGCTGGAGTCGGGCTCGATCACGATCAACCCGCACGAGACGCGGCTCGAGGTCGTGTTCGGTGATCTGCAGAGCGACTACGCGCCGCTCGCGAAGTCGAAGGGCATCGATCTGGTGTTTGACCTGCCGCCCAAGTACCCGGTCGCGTCGGTCGATCGCGAGCGGCTCACGCAGGCGCTGCAGAACCTGGTGGGTAACGCGATCAAGTACTCCGACGTTGGCGCGAAGGTCGAGGTGCGCGTGCACGCCGGCGAGACCGAGCTCGAGGTCGAGGTCGAGGATTCGGGCCTCGGCATCGCGCCCGAGGAGCAGGAGCAGGTCTTCGAGCGGTTCGTGCGGTCGTCTGACGACCGCGTCGCGGAGCGTGTCGGGACGGGGCTGGGCTTGTGCATCGCGCGCGAGATCGCGCGGGGGCACGGCGGCGACATCACGCTTGTGAGCGAGTTCGGCGTCGGCAGCACGTTCACCCTTCGGATTCCGCTGGCCGAGCCGGTGCGGGCGGCCGCCTGAGGAGACCGGACGTGCCCTACGCCTCGACCAAGCAGACGCACGGTGCCCTGACGATCGTTCGGCCGACGTCCACGTTGACCGCCGAGATCACCGAGGAGTTCGCGGCGGAGGCAATGGCGGAGGTGAGCCGGACGGCCGGTCGTCTGGCGATCGATCTGACCGCGTCGGCGTTTCTGGACAGCCGGGCGCTCGAGGTGCTGCTGGACGTCGCGGAGGCCTCGGGGAATGCGGGGCAACCCTGCCGGCTTGTGGGCGTGAGCGACACGGTCAACGAGATCCTGCAGCTCACGAACCTCACCGACGCGTTCCGGATCTTCGAGGATGCGCCCGCCGCCGCGAGGGATCTGGCATGAGTCCGGGCGCACCCAAGCGAGTCGGCGAAGCCCTGATCGAGATGGGCGAGCTGACGGAGGAGCAGCTTTCCGTCGCCCTCGACGAGCAGCGGCAGACCGGCAAGAAGCTCGGTGAGATTCTGGTTGCGCAGGGCGTGATCACCGCGGAGTCGCTGACGCGGGCCGTCGCCTACATCCGCGGCGTTCCGGGCGTGCGGCTGCGGCACGGCCTGTTTGATCCGTCGATCCTCGACCTGGTCGGCAAGTCGGAGGGCGTGCGGCTCGGGTGCCTGCCTCTGTTTGCGGTGCGTGGTGAGCTGACGATCGCGATGTCGCGGCCTGACGATCTTCCGACGATCGACCGACTGACGGAGATCACCGGGATGAAGATCCGCCCGGTGTTCGCGCTCGAGGCGAACATCGCGGAGTTCATCTCGAAGCAGTCGGACAGCCGCACGGACATCGACGAGTTTTTGACGACGATCACCGAGGCGGATCTCGACGTGATCGAGCGCGAGGCGATCGATGAGGAGCGAGCGGCGGATCTCGAGCAGAACGTTGACGGATCGCCGATCGTCAACCTCGTAAACCTTGCGGTGCTGACGGCGGTGCGTACGGGCGCGAGCGATATCCATATCGAGCCCTCGGAGAAGGGGACGCGGATCCGGAGTCGTGTGGATGGTGTGCTGCGGGATCTGATGCGGCCGCCGCTCGGGATGCACGCGGCGATCGTGAGCCGCATCAAGGTCATCGGGAAGATGGACATCGCGCAGAAGCGGCTGCCGCAGGAGGGCCGTGTGCGGACGGTGGCGGAGGGGCGTGAGATCGACCTGCGTGTGAGCTCGATGCCGACGCTGCTGGGCGAGAAGATGGTGATCCGCATCCTCGACAAGAAGTCGCTGAACGTGCGGATGAGCAAGCTGGGCTTCCGCGAGGAATCGCTGACACGGTTCACGAAGGCGCTGAAGCTGCCGAACGGGCTGGTGCTTGTGACCGGCCCGACCGGCAGCGGCAAGACGACGACGCTCTACTCGGCGCTCGATCTCCTGCGGAGTCCCGAGCGGAACATCGTCACGGTTGAGGATCCGGTCGAGTACCAGCTCGATCTGATCAACCAGATCCAGGTTCACGATCAGGTCGGGCTCTCGTTTGCGCGGGCGCTGCGGTCGATCCTACGGCAGGACCCCGACATCATCATGATCGGCGAGATCCGTGATGAGGACACGGCGTCGGTCGCGGTGCAGGCGGCGCTGACGGGCCACACGGTGCTCGCGACGCTCCACACCAACGACGCGGCGGGCACGATCTCGCGCATGCGGGACATGGGCGTGCCCTCGTACCTGCTGTCGAGTGCGCTGAACTTCATCGTCGCGCAGCGGCTCGCGCGGAAGAACTGCCCGGATTGCTTGACGCAGTACTTCCCGACCGACGAAATGCTGGAAGAAGCTGGCATCCCGGAGATGTCGGGCGTGCCGTTCCGCCGCGGCGAGGGCTGCGGGCGGTGCCACGACTCGGGGCACGAGGGCCGCCTCGGCATCTACGAGACTCTTGAGGTGCGGTCGAACATCCGCAGGCTGATCTACGCGGACTCGGACGCGTCGGTGATCCGCAGCGTGCAGCGGTCGAACGGGAACCGGCTGCTGCGCGAAGAGGCGGTGCTGCACGCGATCGAGGGGAACACGAGCCTCGATGAGGCGCTGCGTGTGACGCGTAGCGAGGACTTCGAGACCGAGGAAGGGTCGCCGGCCGCTGCCGCGGCATAACCAGCGTGGGACTGTGATATGAACTTCGGATATACCGCCTACGACCGTTCCGGGAACCTGCAATCGGGCAAGATCGATGCGCCCACGAAGGATGCGGCGCGCGGAAAGCTCGAGTCGAGCGGTCTGTACATCGAGTCGCTTGTTGAGGGCAGCGCGCCGGTCGCGTCGCCGGATCGGCGCGATGACCCGATGGGCAAGGCGCCGCCCTTGTGGCGGGGCGACCTGAAGCGGGTCACGGAGTTCACGCGCGAGATGGCGGTGCTTGTTTCTACGGGCGTGCCTGTGGCGGATGCGGTGCGTTCGATCGAGTACCAGACGCGGGACGAGAAGTGGAAGTCGAAGGTCGCGGGCATCCGGCGGGACCTTGAGAGCGGTCGGTCGCTTTCGGAGTCGCTCGCGCAGTACCCGTCGTCATTCGACCCGGTCTACCGCAGCCTCGTGGCGGCGGGCGAGGAATCGGGCGAGCTGGGTCGCATGATCGAGCGGCTCGCGGAGCTGGTTCGGCGGCAGCTGACGGTGCGGACCTCGCTGACGGGCGCGATGATCTACCCGTCGGTGCTGGTGTTCCTGTCGTTGTCGGCGATGGTCACGATTCTGCTCGTGGTGGTGCCGCGGTTCTCGGGGATGTTCCAATCACTGAACGCGCCGCTGCCTGCTTCGACCGAGCTGTTGATCGGCATGAGCGAGGGGCTGCGGACGTACTGGCCCGTGATGCTCGGTGGGCTGATCGGGTTGGTGATCGCTGGGTACTTCTGGATCAAGAGTGACAGCGGGAGGCGCGCGATCGATCTCGCGATGGTTCGTGCACCGGTGATCTCGCCGGTTGTGCGCGGGCTCGTTGAGTCGCGGCTTGCGCGCGTACTCAGCACGCTGCTGGCGGCGCACGTGCAGCTTCTTGATGCGTTGGAGCTCGTGACAGCCTCGATGACGAACAGCCAGTACCGGCGGATGCTGATCAGCGCACAGGACTCGGTCTCCGCGGGATCGGGTCTAGCGCCGGTGCTCGAGTCGGGCAGGCTGATCCGGCCCTCGTTCGTCGAGGCGGTGCGGAGCGGCGAGGCGACGGGCAAGCTGGGCGAGGTTCTCGGGAACCTCGCGGGTCATATCGAGGAAGACAACGATCTCAAGGTGCGGATGGTCTCGAAGACAATCGAGCCGGTGATCATCACGGTGATGGGGGCGGCGGTGGCGTTCCTCGCGCTGAGCATGTTCCTGCCGCTCTTTGATATCAGTGCCCAGGCCGGCGGGGGCGTCGGATGAAACGTCCGTTGTTCTCACTGCCGGTTCCGTTCGCGCTCGCTCCGCCGATGGTGATCGACGCGGGCACGGCTGTGGTCCGGGCGGCCGAGCACGACCCGCGCACGGGGGCCGTGCGCACGCTTGTGATCCCGCGTGAGACGGCGGACGTCGGGTTTGATGTGGACGAGGTCGGGCGGCTTGTGCGGATGCTGGAGCGGTCGGGGTTCGCGAGCGATTCGGCGGTGGTGATCGCGCCGAAGTCGATCGTCAGCGTGCTGCCGATCGATCTGCCGCCCGCGGAGAGCGGAGCGCCGATCGAGCAGATCGCGCGGAGCCGGGCGGCGGACATGCTCGGGACGGAGCGGCACACGTTCGAGCTATCGATCTCCTCGAGCCCGCTCGCGGACGAGGCGCGGCGGAGCTCAACCGTCGCTGTCTGCTCGCACGAGGACGGCGCGGGGCTGATCGATGCCTTCCACGCGGCCGGCTTGCGCGTTGCACGGCTGATCTCGCCTGCACAGGCGATGATCGATGCGGCGGTCGGCGTGAGCGAGCCGGACGACGGCGACGCGAGGCTTGTTGTCGATGTTGGCTGGGCCGACACAACGGCGGTCGCGATCCGCGGGGGCAAGCCGCTGTTCGAGCGGCACCTCAAGAAGATCGGGTATCGGCGCGTGGCGGAGGAGCTCGCGCCGACCCTCTCGGACGCGTGGCTCGCACGCTGGATGCTCTGCGAGGGGCGCACGCGGGTGCAGGCACCGGCCGATCGCGTAGCGAGCGTGGTGCGGCCCTTCGGCATCGATGTCCTGAGGGAGCTCGATGCGACGCTGACGTACCTCGATCAGATCGTCGGGGCGTCGGACATCAAAGAAGTCCTGCTGACCGGGGGCGGTTCGACGGATGACGAGTTGCTCGATTGGCTGACCGCGAACCTGTGGAAGCCCGTGCGTCCTCTGGCCGAGTTGATCCCGGCGGCGCAGCCCGGCACTTCGCGCGTCCCGGCGTGCCTTGCCGTTGCGACCGCGATCGCATCTAATTCGCTGGCGTCTCGCGGGGTGGCGGCATGACGATGACCGATCTCACCCCCGAGTTCATCCGGCGTCGGCGCGAAGCCGCGGCGATGCGGCTGCGGACGACGGCGATCGGCGGCCTTGGCGGCATCGCGGCGCTAGTGGTGATCGCGGCGGGAGCGCTGGATGCGAGCCTGCATCGCGTGATGGACGGGGAACATCTCGCCGAACTCCAAGCACAGCACGCGGCGCGCACTGCGGAGCTCGCGGAGAGCACGGCGGAGCGTGACGCGCTGGCTGATCGCCTTGGTGCGTACCAGCGGCTGAGCGACCGGAACGACGTGGGTGTGGTGCTCGATTTCCTCGCGTCGGTCGCGCCGGCGGGGACGGAGATCACGAGTGCGCGGATCGAGGTGACGGAGCGCGACGGGCTGGCGATCAGCGTTGAGGCGCGCGGCACGACCGCTCGGCGGTCCGACGCGACGGACTTTGCACGCGCGGTTCAGGGTGTTGACGCGGCTGAGGGGGTGGATCTCTCGCGTGTGACGACGACACCTGATGGACGAGCGCAGTTCGAGCTTCGGTTCCGGGTTGCGGGCCGGGAGCAGCAGCCGGGTGTGACGACGACGGCGAGCGCCGCAGGGGTGACGCCGTGAGCCTTTCCCGGACGCAGATCAAGGAACGCATCTATCGGGAGGCGGCGCGTGCCCGGGCACAGGTCGTGCTCGCGTTAGTGCTTTTCGGCGGTGCCTATGCGGCTGGTGTTGCGCCGGCGATGCACGCCCGGGCGACGCTTCGGTCGCATCGGGCTCAGGTCGTGCAGATGACCGGGCTGATCGCGTCGTCGGAGCAGCGGGGCGTTGCACTGCAGGAGGACATCGGTCGGCTTCGGCAGGAGGTCGGGCTGATTGACCGCGATCCGCCGGGCCGATCGGACTTCACGAGCGACGTTGCGGGCGTGCTGCAGGCGGCGGAGCGTTCGGGGCTTGTGGTGCGCGAGACCGTGATCGGCGATCCGGTCGAGACCGAGGGCGATCTGCGCGCCGATGTGTCGCTGTCGTCCGCGGGGCGGCCCGACGACGTCCGCGGGTTTATCGGTGTGCTCGCGGAGGAGTACCCGTACTTCGGCATTCGCTCAATGGAGATCCGTCGCGGCCGTGAAGCTGGTGATGGGCGTGCGGATGTGCAGATGACGCTGGTGTGGCGGGGTCGCGTCGCTTCGGCGGGCGCGGTGGAGGGCGGCTCATGACCGACGCGAAACGCAAGAAGCTGCTGCTCGCCGTCGCGGGCATCGGCCTGGCGGCGGTCGTCGTCGATCGCGTGGTGCTGTCTGACTCGGCGCCAGCTTCGGCAGCGGCGGTTGTTCCCTTCGCCGATGAGACGCAGGACGATGCCGATGTTGTGCTGAGCCTCGAGCCGTCTCTTCTTGCGCTCGCCGACGCCGCGGGGGAGAATTCGCGACCTCTGAGCACGCTGTTTGGTCTGACCGAGACGCCGACGGCCGCGGCAACGGGGACCGATGGTGAGACCGGCGCGGACCCCGGTGAGGCCAGTGCCGCTGGGGCGGAGGATTTCGTGGTCACGGCGATCTCGTCCGAGGGGCGAGGCCATGCGGTGATCAACGGCCGCATCCTGCGTGTCGGCGAAACCCTCGGGGGGATCACACTGGTCTCCGTCGATGGTCGCAGGGTGTCGATCCGGACTGAATCAGGCGTCCGTGTCCTCAATCTGCGCTAGTCGTGCGGGCTGCGCGAGATAGGCGGGCTGGTGCGGTGGGTGACCCTGGAGTCCATCCTCTCGCACTGATTGATCTGACCACAGACTCCGATAGCTCTTGCGAAAGCTGACTTTGTGCTTCAAACAAGGAGTCGTCATGTTTGCCCGTCGTCGAGCATTTAGCCTTATCGAACTCGTTGTCGTGATCGTGATCCTCGGGATCATCGCGACGATCGCTCTTCCCCGTATCGGCCGCACGGCGGTCGGCGCGTCCGAGTCGGGTCTGCGGCAGGACCTGGCGATCATGCGGAGCGCGATCGAGTCCTACCGGGCCGAGCACCGCGGGTCGCTGCCGACGCTCGCGAACATGCCCAACGCGCTGCTGCAATTCTCGGACTTGCAGGGCACCCTCAGTCCGACGCAGACCGCGACCGCGATCTACGGCCCGTACCTCACCCAGATCCCGCCGCAGAAGGTTGGCGAGAATGCTGGTCTTGCGACGTTCGGTGCGCCGGCTGCAACCAACACGGGCTGGACCTACGACGAAGCGACCGGTGAGCTGCGCGCGAACGCGACAGGCGCTGACGCGAGTGGTACGAACTACGCCGATTACTAAGACGGCGTTGGAGTGGTCAGGCGGCCTGCTGGTTCCCGAGTGAGCCCGCTTCGTGCATCGCCTTGACCTCGTCGAACAGCGAGAAGTCAGCTCCAACGAAGAGCTTTGCGAGCGCCGGGTCGAACTGCGACCCGGCGTTCTCTTTGATGACATCGAGCACGATGTCGCGTGAGCGCTGCGAGCGGTAGGAGCGGTTGGAGCTCATCGCGTCGAACGTGTCCGCGAGCGCGAGGATCCGTGCGGAGAGGTCGATGTCTTCGCCGGCAAGTCCGTCGGGGTAGCCTTTGCCGTCCCAGCGTTCGTGGTGGTTGCGGACGGCCGGGAGGATGTCCTCGAGCGCAGTGATCGACTTGAGCATGTCGTAGCCGATGACGGGGTGCTGCTTGATCTGCTCGAACTCGTCGTCGGTGAGGCGGTCGGGCTTGAAGAGCACGCTGTCGCGGATGCCGATCTTGCCGATGTCGTGGAGCCGGCCCGCGAGGCCGATACGGGTGACGAGACCCGGTTCGCAGCCGGCGGCGGTCGCGAGCTGCTCGGCGAGCAGGGCGACACGCTCGGAATGGCCTCTGGTGTACGGGTCCTTGGCTTCGAGCGCGGCACCAAGCGTGGTGAGCGTGCCGACGTAGAGCCGTTCCTGCTTGCGGTAGAGATAGGCGTTCTCGAACGAGGCGCTGATGAGGCGGGTGACCGCGTCCTGGATCTGGGTATCGAAACTCGACGCGGAGCCGCGGGCGGCGGCCCAGTCGCGCCGACCGCCGAAGGCGACGACCATGCCGCACTCGGTGTCGTCCACGGCGATCCGGGAGACCACGACCTCCCGACCTGTTTCGTCGGTGTCGATCTCGAACGGGCTCGGCACGATGCCGCCCGCGACGCCCTCGAACAGCTCAAGCCACTCGGTGGCGGTGTGGCTCTCAACGTTCTTTGTGACGGTGTCGGTGCCCTTGACAAAGACCTGGTTCTGATCGGGCCCGAGCGGCTTTGCGGAGGGCGAGAGCACGGCGGCGACG
This sequence comes from Planctomycetota bacterium, assembly GCA_038746265.1. Taxonomy (GTDB): domain Bacteria; phylum Planctomycetota; class Phycisphaerae; order Phycisphaerales; family UBA1924; genus JBCBKP01. The sequence goes on along the minus strand of JBCDKU010000030.1, from coordinate 11,696 downwards.
CCGCGGAAGCCCGTTGCGTCGCTGAGACCCGAGAGCGCCGCCTGGCAGATCTGGACGGGGTCGTGATGGACGGACATCGCGCCGCAGAGCCGATAGATCAGCGAGAGCGACTCGTAGGCCTCGTCGATCACCGAGGAATTGTCGGCCTCGAACTCGCAGCTCTCGGCCCGCGGCGCGGCCGCCGGTGCGTTGGGTCGGCCGGCGAGGTCGGCGGCGGTGCTGACGACCTCTGAAGCGCTGAAGGGTTTGGAGATCACACTCCTGATGCTTGTTGAGCCCATCGTGCTGGATGTGATTTTATGGCTTCGTCCGGTCAGCATCACGATGGGGATTGATCGGGTCTTGGTGTCGTCGTAGAGCTCGACAGCGGCTTCAACGCCCGTCTTCAGCGGCATCTGGAAGTCCATGATGATCGCGCTGGGGCGCTCTGCTTTGGCGACGGCGATCGCTTCGGCGCCGTTGGTCACAGCGAGCACGCGCCAGCCGTCGGACTCGAAGCGGCGCTTGAGGATCGCTCGGACGTGTTCCTCGTCGTCGCAGATCAGGATCGTCGGGGTGGTGTCTGGGTTAGCCATCCGTGGGCACCTCGGTCAGCGCGTCCGTGCGCAGTTGTTCAAGGATCGTGCGCATCGCGGTGATGTCCTGCTCGTTTGTTGCAAGCCCGACCGCGTGCTCGATGCTCTGGCGGGCGCGCTCGACGTTGCCGATCGCGCCGTAGTACATCGCCCAGAGCATGTAGCCGTCGGCGTCGTCCGGCTGCAGCCCGACGAGCCGCGAGGCGGCTTCGCGGACACGCGAGGCGTCGCTCAGGTTCACGCTCAGGCGGCCGATCGAGGACCAGCAGCGGGCCTGGAGGCTCGGCGAATCGGCGGCGCCGGCGAGCGCTTCGTAGGTGTCTCGGGCTTCGATGTCGCGGCCGAGCCTTTCGAGGCAGACCGCGTGCTGCAGCAGGACGTCCGGCCGGAGCCCATCGCTGTCTCCGGCTGACGCGGCACGTGCACGCAGATCGCGGAGCAGCGCCTCGGCGTCGCGATCGCGGCCGACGGCGATGTACGCGAGCGCGAGGTCTTCGAGGATGCCCGCGTCTTCCGGCGCGAGCAGCCGGGCGTCTTCGAGCCACGAGACGGCCAGCTCGGGCTCGTCGTGCGCGAACATCAGCTGCCCGAGAAACTGCAACGCACCGGGGTGGTACTTGTGGCCAGGCCAGTTCGCGAGTGCGCTCGCGGCTTCGGGCGAGCGTCCGAGCACCTCGAGCGTCTCCGCGACCGCGATCACGGCGTGGGCATCTTCGGGGTCGAGCTCGACCGCCCGCGTGAAAGCGTTGAGGGCGCCCTCGTGATCGCCCGCGCGCTCGCGGACGAGCCCGAGGACATAGGCCGCCTCGGCGTTGGATGGATCGATCGCGACGGCCTGCTCGGCGGCGGTCCCCGCGGCGGCGAGGCGGCCGCGCTCGATGGAGATCCGTGCGAGCATCACATGGGCAGCCGCCGCTTCCGGATCGATCGAGAGCGCCTCGGCGACGCGCTCTTCGACCCGGTCGAGCCGTCCGGCGTCGAAGGCCTGCTGCGCGAAGCCCATCTCCGTGCGCACGCGCAGAGCGCTCATGCGGCTGTTGGCGGACGCGGCGAGCTCGCCGGTGTAGGAGCCCTGCCCGGCGCAGCCCGAGAGCAGTCCGGTGAGTAGGCCGACGAGCAGGCCGGTGGGCGTGGTCAGGAGGAGCGTCCGGGCGTTCACGGGCGGTCTCCCCGCAGGATCGATTCAAGCACGCTCTGCTCGGGCCACAGGAGCTCATCCCCCAGCAGACGCTCACGCATCCGTGCGGCTTCGAGCGATGCGGGGGCGAGGCCGAGCGCGCGCTCGACGTTCATGAGCGCCTTCTTCGTCTTGCCGTCGCGGCGGAGGTTCTCGGCATCGATGAGCAGCTGGCCCACGCGCTGCTCGCGGCTCCAGGGAAGCAATCCACGGCGTGCACCAAGGCGTGCCTGCTCGGTGGATCGCTCGCCCGCGATGCCTTGCCGCGAGGCGGTCGGCTGGTCGAGGATGGTGGGGCGGATCAGGAAGATGATCTCGTTGCGTCCAACGGAATCGTCGCGCCCGCGGAAGGCCGACCCGATAATTGGGATGTCGCCCGCGCCGGGGACCTGCCGCCGCGCGGAGGTGGTCATCTCGGTGAAGAGGCCGCCGAGGACGATGGTTTCACCGTCGGCGACGATGATGTTGGTCACCAGCTCGGTGGTGTCCTCGTCGGGGATGACGATCGAGCCGCCGCCCGGGGCGGCGGTGGTGCGGAGCGTGGCGGACGAGACCTGCGGGCGCAGCTCGAGACGGATCTGGCCGTCTTCCATGATGAACGGCCGAACGCGGAGCTGGGTGCCGGTGTTGAGGAAGTCCACTTCCTGAACGGTGGTGTTCTGGTTCGCGGTGGTGCTGTTGAGGAAGCCGACGCGGGTGCCGACGAGCACGCGGGCGGGTTGGCGGTTGAGCGTGAGGAGCTTGGGGCGTGAGATCGTCGTGACGTCGGTGACCTCGTCGAGTGCGCGCACAAAGACGGAGACGCTGTCGGTGAGGACGCCCACCTTGAGCCCACCGCCGGCCGAGGTGTTGCCGACGTCGGAGCTGACACCCGTGCCCTCGCCCGCGGTGGATCCGTCGAAGAGCTGCGTGACCGCACCGAGGGGGTTTGTCAGCTCGGCGAACTCGATATCGGCGAGCACCGAGAAGTCCACGCCCCAGGCGTTGGTCTCGTCAACCGTTGCTTGCAGGATCGTCGCCTCGACGAGCACCTGCTGCGGTGCGCGGTCGAGCCGGCGGAGCAGCTCCTCGATCCGCTCGATCCGTGCGGGGAAGTCGTGCACGACGACGACCGAGCCCGAGGCGTAGTTGTCGCTGCCGATCGGTTCTTCGTCCGGGATGGCGAAGTCCGCGGGCGGTGTGGGGCTGGTGATCGCGCCGCCCTCTGAGAGCAGGGGCGTCGCGAGGGCGGTCGCGTCGGTCGCGTTGAGATACGACAGCTCGATGACCCGCGCGATGCGTGCGTCGGGATCGGTCTCGGCGGTCTGGATCTCCTCGTTGGTGCGCACATAGATGAACTCGCCGCGCTCCTCGTATGAAAGATCGTTCACGTCGAGCATGGCGTTCAGGGCGTCGTAGAAGCTGACGCGGTAGAAGTCCGCGGTGATGCGGGCGTTGACGCTCGAGCTGACGACGATGTTGCGCTCGGTCTCGATCGAGAGCAGGCGCAGAACGGTCGGCAGGTCCTCGTTGACCACGTGCAGGTTGATCCGCTCGAAGGCGTCCACGTCCATCGCCTCGCGGATGCGGGCGAGCGACTCTGCATCGACCGGCGATGGCCCAGGCGCAGCGGGGACGTTTGGGACCTGCTGAATTGGGCTCGGCTGACCGAGTTGGTTGAGTTGGGCGCTGTTCGCGGGCGATTGCTGATTGGTGTTGACGGGTGCTGCCGGCTGCGACTGGCCCTGCATCAGCATCTGCAGGAGGTTGCCGAGGACCTCGGGCGTGACGGACGCCGGGCCCGGCACTGCGGGCTGGGTCTGGCCCGCGGCGCTCGAGACGGCGAGAGCCATCGTCGCGCCGGCGAGGCGGGGGAGGATCGTTCTTGCGCTGCGTCTGGTCACGGTCGCCTCTGGCAAAGTCTGCGGCCCATCGCGGTTGTCCGGGTTGCCCGGCTTCACACTGGATGCAGGGGCGATGTCGGCGAGGCGACGGCCCGACTTCAAGCGGGCGTGCGGGTGAGAACGAAAATGTCGAGTTCACCCCGGTTCGGGCGAGCGTCAAGGCATCGTGACGCGCTCGATGCTGCGCGGGAGCAGCTTCATGTTCCCGATCTCGGTGTCGTCCCCGAAACCCATGGGGGGCGCAAGAAGCAGCATGTCGTCGTGGACGAAGCGGGGGCGGCCCGTGATGAGGGCACGCCCGTCAACAAGTGCAGAGCCGTTGAATGTCCCGTCGCTTGTAAACCTCGCATTGCCGTAGACGTAGATCAGACCGTTGACTCCGGATTCATAGCTGTCATCCAGAGTCGAGTCAGTCTCGCCGCCCGAGGGTGCTCCCTCGGGGTTGAAGTTACGGAAACCGTCCTCAGTAAGCGGGTTTGACGAGATATCGAAGGTCGTTGCTCCGCGGGTCATAATTGCCGGCGCGTCGGGACGCGCAGGGTCGAAGACGTTGGAAAGCGTGAAATTGATCTGGCCACCGGGCGAGGAGTCGATTATGAGCGTGCCGACGATACGCGAACGCCGGATCGAGATGTCGAGGCCCCCTGTTCGAATCAAATAGATTCCATGGTCGTTCGCTCCGCGAGACTCGTCATAGGTGTTCACCCCTGGACCGAGTACCTCGCCGACGACATCACCCCTGAATGGAAGTTCGGTCGCGCGGAGCATGTATTGATCAAAGAGGTTGCGGTCGGCGACACCCTTCCGTGGTACGCCCGTTTGGATAGATCCGGCGGGAGCACTGCCCTCAAGGCGTGCAGCTTCGATGTCACCAACGATGACGCCGTTGTTCTCAAGCGTCTTGTCGGTTGAAAGGGGTGCACCGTCGGCGATGACTGTCGCGCCGGCCGTGATCACAAGATCCTCAGCGGCGTGCAGGACAGATCCCAGCGGCTCGATCGGGCGCCCCTGGTCGTCGATGGCGATCGCGGTCTCGGCCCAGTTGGCGTCACCGACGGTGGCGAACGCCTGCAGGAGCACGGGGTCGGTCGGATCATCGGTGAGGTCTTCGTCGTAGGAATCGCTGATCCTGTATCGGAGTTCATCAACTTCGAGTTCGTAGACCTCCTGCCCGGGCGTGAAGGCCAAACGAGGGAGCGTGTCGGCGCCGCCGCTGTCGCGGTCGGCGGCGTTGAGACGGGCGAGCCCGAGCTCGATGCCCGAGATCGAGATGTTTGCGGCGATGCGGGAGTTGGTCGCGGTCATGCTCGTCCGCAGGCCCGTCCCGGCCGTGCCCGCGGCGGTGATCGCGATGGCCGCGAGGATCGCCATGAAGACCAGCGCCGCGATGTAGACGCTCCCGCGTCGGGCTTGGTGCCGCGTCCTTGCGTTCTCGTTGGTCATGGACATGCTCATGGTCCTGCGGAGAGCAGCGGACCCGTGATGACGATCGGCGCGTCGCCCTCGCCTGGCGTGATACGGACGGAGACGAGGTCACGGGTCGTGCCGGCCTCGGGCAGCTGCGAGTCACCGATGCCGCCGGGGGCGCGCATCGCGTAGAAGTTCGTGACGTCGCCGCGGGGGCTTGTGACGGTGACGAAGATGATCTTGATCTGGGCATTGACACCCATGATCTTGGGCGGCGGGCCGCCGCCGCCGAGGGCCGCGGATTGAAGTTCCTGTGATGCCGCAGCGCCGATGAGCCCCGCAGCCATATCCGGGTTCAGAATCAACAGCGTGCTGTGCCGGACCTCGACGTCGTACCTCCACCCGTCGGCGTAGGACAGGTCGGCTCCGTTCCACATCGCGATGTTGGTCGTGGACCAGCCGTCGTAGTCATCGATGTCATCGAACTCGGCGCGGGTGTCCTCACCCGGCCCCGGGCCGAACGAACCGGGTGCCGCTGGGTCTTCGTAGGGCAGCTGGATGATCTCGGCGAGCAGCGACTCGGCGAGCAGGACCGCCTGCAGCCGATCGCGGGCGACGGCGTGCGTGGACATCGCGTTGCCGACGAGCGTGAGCGATGCGGTGATCGCGAGCGCGACGACGACGCTGGCGACGGTGGTCTCGACCACGCTCATGCCGCATCGAACTTGATATCGTTGAAGCCGCATCAGTCCACCCTCACGGAGACGCCGCCGAGGAAGACGTTCGGTCCGTTCCCGGTGATGATGCCGCTGGATGAGATCGTTCCCTGATGCCAGATGATGTAGATCACTTCCCAATCCCCGACAACGTCCATATGAATCGGCACAACAGAGAGGTCTGTCGCCGTTGCGGCACCGATAAACTCGACCGTGTCTCGCCGCAGCGTTTGCGATGCGATCGGGAATGCAACGCCGTCGTTCTCTGCGGCGGGATTCTGAAAGCGGTCATCTTCGCTGTTGATCGTGAATCGCATTCGGTCGTACGGGAAGCCCGGGAAGGTCAGGGGGCCCGGGCCTTGTGCTCCGGTGGTCAGCGTCATCGTGAAACGGGACGGCAAGAAGTTGCTGTATCCCGAGCCTTGCGTATCCCTTTCTCGCGTGAAGACCTGGAACTCGTCAACACCTCGCCGAAGCTTGCTGATCTGGGTCAACGCGTCGGCTTCTGCTGCCGAGAGCTTGCCGAGCTCTTCGTCACGCGTCGCGAGTTGGCCTTCGATCGCGTTGAGTCGTGCGGCGATCGGGCTCGTCGCGGCGCCGTCCCAGGCGTAGTTGACGTACTCGGAGTTTGCTCTCTTGTGGAGCTTCTGGAGCTCGATGGTGACGTCGGTCGTCCCGGTGGTCTCGACGCTCTCGGCGTAGCGGCCGTCGGAAAGGATCAGCAGCGCGGTCTCCATCGCGCTGCGCTCGCGCGCGGGCGCGATCGCGGACTCGTCGATCACGCGGGCACCGAACGTCATCGCGGCGACCGCTCCCGAGAGCACGATCGCGCCGCCGGTGCTGGCGACAATGGTTTCGGCGAGTGTGTAGCCGCGGGCTGCGTACAGGCGGCGCTTCATCGCAGGTCCTCCAGCCGGACCTCGCCGGTCACGGGATCGAGGAAGATCCGTATTCGTCGTTCGCCGCGGGCGAGTGCGACGAGCCCGCCCTGGAGCGTGCCGGTGGCCTCGCCGGTGTCGCCGAAGTCGGACTTGGCGGCGTCGCGCGGGCGTCCCCAGATGTCGTAGACGAAGAACGGCTCGCCGCCCGCGACGAGGCCGCTCGCGCGGAACCGGGCGAGCAGGATGTCCACGCCCCAAGGCTCGCCCGCGAGGTCGGTGCTGCTGCGGACTTCGCCGTCGTCAAGACTGCTGATGCGAAAGGTGTCGCCCGTCTCGTCGAACTCGACCAGCATGGGCTGGCTGGTCATCATCGCGGTGTTGCGCGCATCGACCATCTCGCTGCGGACGAGTCGGGCGGCGGAGTCGATCGCGCGGACGGTGATCGATGCCGCGAGTTTCGGCAGCGCGACGGCGGAGAGCGTTCCGATAATCACGATCACCACGACCAGCTCCACAAGCGTGAATCCGCGTCTCATGCGGTGTTGATCGGGTGCTGGGCGGTCGGGGTTGATCCCGATCCGGGGAGGGATTTGTTCAGAAACCGTGGCCCCCGGCGAGATCGGCTCGCGCTTCTCACGCCGGATGCTGCCGGCGCGCACTGGCGGTTGGTCTTGCGCGAGGAGTGCTCCGATGAGCTCGGTTTCTGTTGGGATCTTCAGCAGTGTGCCCGGGGGTGTTGGGGGCTGGCGGTCCGTGGTAGGCTCACCCTGTGAGACGCAGAGCTGGATATCGAGGTCTCATCGCACGGCCGGGAGCCGCGCGATGAGCGGGGGGGTTCCCGAACCGACCACAAACGGGGACACGACCGTCGGCGACGTGACGAAGCTGCTCGCCGAGTCGGCCTCGGGTTCGACGTCGGCGCGCGATCGGCTCGCGACACTGCTCTATGCCGAACTGCACGGCATGGCGCGGTCGCGGATGCTCGGCGAGCGCCGCGATCACACCCTTGGTGCAACGGGGCTGGTGAACGAGACCTTCGTCCGGTTGTTCCAGTCAACGGGCGCGGTCCGCGAGGACGACGGCGGGCTGCCCTGGAGAGACCGGCGGGCGTTCTTTGCCGCGGCGGCGACTGCGATGCGACGGGTGCTGATCGATCACGCTCGGTCGCGCAACACCGCGAAGCGCGGCGGGCGGTGGCGGACAGAGCGGATCCGCGTCGAGGCGGACGCGGTTGCGGCGTCGGAATCACTGACACCGCATGAGTTTCTGGCGCTCGACGAGGCGATGCAGGCGTTGGAGCAGGTGGACGAGCGGGCGGCGAAGGTCACGCAGCTCCGGTTCTTCGGCGGGCAGGACATCGCGTCGGTTGCGGAGCTGCTCGAGGTCTCGGAGCGGACGGTGAAGCGCGACTGGGAGTTTGCGCGGGCGTGGCTGCACGACGCGATGCGGTCGGCGTGCGAGGCGGAGACGGGCGACGAGGATGAATAGGTCGGCGGCCAGTCCGGGCGTCTGGGCCGAGGCGAAGGCGCTGTTCGGGGAGCTCACCGAACTCCCGCGCGACGAGCGCGAGAGCGCGCTGCGCGAACGTTCGGTGGCGGAAGAGGTCAGGGTCGCGGTCTGGAAGCTGCTCGATTCGCACGATTCGCTCGACGGCTTTCTCGATGACTCGGGCCCGAAGCCCATGACACCGGCGCGGCAGCAGGATCCGGGACTGCCGGAACGCATCGGGCCCTATGAGCCGATCGAGCGGCTCGGCGAGGGTGGGTTCGGCGTGGTCTACCGCGCGCGGCAGCGGGATCCGGTGGATCGCGAGGTCGCGGTCAAGCTGCTCAAGCCCGGGTACGACTCGCCGCAGCTGCTTGCGCGGTTCACGGATGAACGGCATCTGCTCGTGCGCGTGGATCATCCGGACGTTGTGAAAGTGCTCGATGCGGGCGCGACCAGCGACGGGCGGTCGTACGTGGTGATGGAGCTTGCACGGGGCGAGCCGATCACGGATTTCGTTCGGCTCTCGAACCTGTCGCTGACGGCCCGGATCCGCCTCATGGTCCGCGTGATCCGTGCGGTGCACGCGGTGCACCAGCGTGCGGTCATTCACCGCGACCTGAAGCCCACGAACATCATGGTCGGCGATGACACCGACGGGCCTCGGCCGCGGATTATCGACTTCGGTATCGCGACGGTTGTTGACGAGGCGGACCGCGCGGGATGGACGCAGGCTGGAACGCCGATCGGGACGCCCAAGTACGCGAGCCCCGAGCAGTTCCGTGGTGATTCGGGTGTTGACATCCGGACGGACGTCTACAGCCTCGGCATGGTGTTGTGCGAGGTGCTGACCGGGCGGCTCCCGCGCGAGCCATCGGCGGACGGTGAGAAGCCGGCGACACCACCCAGCCGGCTCGCGGAGCAGGCGTGCGAGCCCGATATCGGGCGGCTCGCCCGGGGGGATATCGACCGGATCGTGCTGAAGGCGATCGCTTGGGAACCGGATCTGCGGTACGGGTCCGCGGCGGCGCTCGCGGATGATCTGGAGCGGTGTCTCGCGGGCGAGCCCGTGCTCGCCGCACCGCCGAGCCGGTCATATGTGCTGCGGAAGTTCGTCTCGCGGCACAGGATCGCGTCCGCGGCAGTGGCCGTCGCGCTCGCGTCGCTCTTCATCGGGTTCGGCAGCGCGGTGGTGGGGCAGTGGCGGGCGGTCCGAGGACAGCGGGCGGCGGAGGCGAATGCAGAACGCGCCCACTTCATCGGCGGCTTCCTGCTCGAGACCCTGATCGAGAACGCGGATCCGGATGTACGCAACGCGCCGTCTGTGCTGTCGCCCGAGGACCTCGATGTCCTCGCTGAGCGGGCGGCGGCGGGGGCCGACGAGGACCCCGAGACGATGGTCAACATGCTGCAGCAGATCGCGCGGCTTCAGAACAACTACGGCGGTGCGCGCAAGGCGAAGGACACCTACGCGACCGCGCTGCGCGTCGCGATCAATCACTACGGCACGCCGCACCCGGAGGTCGTCGAAGCCCGCGTCTTCCTGGCCGACACGATCGCCGGCGCGGCGCTCGGTAAGTATCTCGATCTGCTCGAGAAGGCGGAGCAGGAAGCCCTTGCGCTGTACGGCGACGATCACCCGAAGTACCTGCGTGTGTGGCAGCGTCAGGATCGCTCGGTCGAGGAGCTCGAGGCGCTGAGACGGAGATACGAGGGGGATTCTTCTGTCGAGCCCGCGGACGTGCTCGCGCTGTACGGCGACCTGGGCTTCCGGTACATGTTTGCCCGACGCACCGATGACCTTCTCGACATCACGGGTCGGCATCTCGAGATCGCTGAGGAGCACTTCGGCCCGGATCACACGCTCACGAGGAGCTCGCGGAGTTTCCGGGCAACAACGCTGCACAGCTCCGGGCGGTTTGATGAGGCGGCGGTGCTGTTCCGTGAGGTTCAGGCCGATTCGGAGACGCGGTACGGCCGCGACAGTCAGCAATTCGGCGTGTCTTCGCGCGGGCTCGCAATGTCGCTCCGCGGCATGGGCCGTCCCGCCGAAGCATTGATGCACGCGCGGGCGGCGCTGGAATGGACCTCGGCCGAACCGCTTGCCATTGCGGTCAGCCAGCTCACGCTGGGCTCCGTGCTCATCGATCTCGGGCGGTACGAAGAGGCGGTCGAAGTGCTCCGTCCGTCCGCGGACGAGCATCGTCGGCGTTGGCCCGAGGGGCACCGTCAGATCTGGCGCGTCGAGATGATTCTTGCCGAGGCGCTGGTCGGAGCTGAGTCGTACGACGAGGTGGCGTGGCTCCTCGAAGATCTGCGATCGCGGATCGATCCGGTGTCGGACGGTGAGGCGCACGCGCGCGTTCTCGCGATGCTCGCCGAAACGCTGCGTGGGCTGGGGTGTGCGGCGGAGGCCGACGAGATACTTCGGCGGATCCCGGTCGCGGACGAGGCCGGGCGTGGTTAACGGCTCGCGGTCGGTGATTCTTCGAAGCCGAGCAATGCGATCAGGCGGTCGAGCCACCGGCCGTCCATGACGTAGGCGTGCAGCGACGGCTCGACGGCGTTCAGCACGCGGCGGAACGCGTCATCCGCTGAGAGCGGCAGTTCCTCAGAGCGGTAGCCGTTGTTGTTGAAGAACGAACGGAGTTCCTCGGTGCTGGAGGAGCGCCAGCGCTTGACGCGCTTGTCTTCGAGCGCGTCGAGGAGCCGGTCGGCATCATGATCAACCTGCCTGGCGAGGTCTGCGACGTCGTCGATGAAGTTGTCCGAGACGGCGCCGCTGATATCGAGATCGGTGCGGTAAACAGGCTTGCCCCGGCCGACGCCCCATGCCTCAACGGCGGCAGATGTTGCTTCAACGCGGGCGCGGATGCGGTCTCTATGTTCGTCCGTGAGCCCCGGGACGATGAGCTTTCGCTTGACGACTTCTTGAGTAAGCGGGCCGAGCGTGGAGATGCGGCGGCTCAGCAGTTGATGAAGGAGATCCGGCTCTTCGAAGAGGTGCCAGATGTGGGCTCGGCCGGCGGGTTCGCGCGGGTTGATCCGCGGGACCTGCAGGAGCTTGCCGTAGGCGGCGTGGCTGAGATCGCCGGGCTCCGGAATCTCGCGCGGCGGGATCGGTTCGGGCAATTCTGCTGAAGCAGAGTGCGCTGCGAGCTTCCGTACGTTGCCGAGACCGATGATCCGGGACGCCGGGTCGTTCTCGAGGTGTCCTCGCCATTTGGCGACCTCGTCGAGCTGCGCGGTGAAGTAGATGACTTGACGGCTGTCTCGGGCGATCTCGGTGAGGGCGTCGATCAGCGCCGCGGCGCGGTCGTCGTCGGAAGTGCCGAGCGTTTCGTCGAGAATAAGCGGGCAGGCGACGCCGGCGTTGTCTGCTTGCAGGAACCCGACGCGGACGGCGAGGAGGACCTGGACGCGTTCGCCGCCAGAGAGCACGTCGAGGGGCTTCGTGCGGTTCTCGGTTGTGTCGTGGGCGCAGAAGGAGCTCGAGCCATCCGAAGTCTTGAGGCGGAGCTCGTAGCGGCCGCGCGTGATGCGCGACAGCAGGTTGTTTGACTTGGTGAGCG
>JBCDKU010000029.1:0-29410 GCA_038746265.1 Planctomycetota bacterium | reverse complement strand
CTGGGGGCTGGGGGCTGGGGGGATTGGGGACTTGGGATCTGGGACTTGGGTTGTGGGGGTGGGTGGTCGTGGTGGGTTGTTCGCCCGTGGGCTTTGGGGAGCGAGTGGATGGTCGCACTGGCGGGCGAGCCGCCAGTGGCACCCTGCGAACGAGCCCCCAGCGCGAGCTGGCGGTGGATCGGCGTTTGGGGTGTCTAATACCCCCAGCTTGCGCTGGGGGCTCGTTTTCGTGGGGTGGGCTTGGTGTGGTTGCCTCAGCTGGCGATGACTTGCTCGACTTCGGTGAGGATGGCGGTGGCTTGGGTCTCGGTCGGGCTTTCGCAGATGAGGCGCATGATGGGCTCGGTGTTGCTGGCTCGGACGTGGACCCAGGAGCCCTCCCTTTCACCTGTGAAGTCGATGCGGATGCCGTCCTGGAGGTCGGTGCGTTCTGCCTTGTAGTGCTCGGCGAGTTTGGTGATGGTCGGGGTGGCGTCTTCTTTCTTGGCGAGCGGGGTCTTGCGTTTGAGGATGGTGTAGCCGGCACCGCCGTTGGAGTAGCTGTTGATGTGCTGGACGAGCTGGCTGACAGTTTTGCCGGTGCGGGCCATGAGGCTCAGGGTGAGGCCCATGGCGGAGAGGGAGTCTCGGACGTAGGTGACCTTGGGCCAGATGACGCCGCCGTTACCCTCGCCGCCGAGAACGACGTTGTGTCCTTCGGCTTTGAGCCGCTTCATGCGTTCGACGACGTTGGCCTCGCCGACGGGTGTGCGTTCGACGCGGGCGCCGTGTGCGGCGGCGACGTCTTCGATCATGCGTGAGGTGGAGAGGTTGGCGACGAGGACGGGTTGCGGTCGTTCGTTTGGCGCTGCCGGAAGACCCGCGGAGAGCACGGACTCGGTGGCGAGGGCGAGGGTGTATTCCTCGCCGATGTAGTTGCCGAGTTCATCGACGATGGCGAGTCGGTCGGCGTCGGGGTCCTGGGCGAAGCCGATATCGGCTTTGAGCCCGGGGACGGCATCGCAGAGTCCGCCCTCGCCGGAGAGGTTTTCCTTTGTGGGTTCTGGGGTGTGGGGGAAGATGCCGGTTTCACGGCCGTGAAGTTGTACTGATCCTGCACCAAGGCGATCGAGGAGCAATCCAGCACCCTTCGTACCGGATGCATTGACGGAATCAACAACAGCGCGGTACGCCTTCGGCCCGATGATGGCGTTGACATCTGCCCAGGCTGGATCATCGGACCATGGCTCGCGTTGGAGTGTGACCAACTCGCCAATCACGGCGTGTGCGTGCTCTCGGGCCGCGCTGTCATCAGACGCGAACGTCCCGTACATACCTCGTTCCCACCCGAATGCTCGATCCGCGTACGCGTCCACAATCTCTAGCGAGACCGTCGCGGTTGGAGCCGCTGCGCCATCGAATCCGTCGTTCAAAAGAAGTTTGAGCCCGTTCCACTCCTGCGGGTTATGACTTGCTGTGACGATGACCGCGCCTGCGATCGGTCGGTCCTCGAGATAGGCCCCCACGGTTGGAGTCATCTCTGTTCCGAGATACACGACATCACAGCCAGCAGACCTCAGACCAAGAATCGCCGCGTCGGCTATCAGTTGACCACCGGCACGGCCGTCGCGTGCAACGGCGACAGTCACATCAGCGTGCTGCTCCCACAGCCACGTCCCGAATGCCGCGGCGAAGCGCATGGCGACTTCTGGTGTGAGGCTTTGGCCGACGATGCCTCTGAGGCCGCTGACGCCGAGGATGAGGGGGGCTTCTGGGGTGGGCATCGGGGCTCCGGGCCGAGGGTGGAAGTGGGGTTTCTCTCGGGAGTTAGCGGGGGGGTGACTCAAAGTACACGTCTATCATCGCCGGTCGATGTTTTCGATCACAGTAGAACACGAATTCTGTGCGGGGCACGCGATCGTGATCGCGGGTGCGCGCGAGCCGATGCACGGGCATAACTTCCGCGTGACGGCGGAGATACGGGGCACGGGGCTCGATGGAGACGGTCTGTTGTGTGACTTTCACACGATCGAGGACCGGCTTCGGAAGACGTGCGCTCCGTTCGAGAACGATTCGCTGAACGAGGTGGCGCCGTTCGATCGGCTGAACCCGACGGCGGAGCATCTGGCGTGGCACGTGCTCGAGACGCTGAAGGCGAAGGTGTCGCTGCCCGAGGGGGCGCAGGTGTTCCGGGTGTCGGTGACGGAGGCGCCGGGGTGCGTGGCGACGTGTTATTCGGATGATGCTCGGGAGCTGCGCGGCTGACGGGTGAGCTCGCTGGTCCTATATATCTCTTTACTTGGCCGAGCAACCTCGACAACTCAACCGTGATCTTTCGTGGCTGGCGTTCAACGACCGCGTGCTGGCGCAGGCGGAGGACACGCGGCGTCCGCTTCTGGAGCGGGTGAAATTTCTCGCGATCTCGGCGTCGAACCTCGACGAGTTCTTTATGAAGCGGGTCGGGCTTGCGAAGCGGCGGCTCGCGGAGGGGCGCGGGCGGCCCAAGCAGGCGCGGGACGGGTACTCGGCTGAGGATCTGCTCAACGCGATGCGGTCGCATGTGGTTGAGTTCCAGACGCGGCAGGCTTCGATCTGGATGGGGCAGCTGCAGCCGGCGCTGGCGGAGGCGGGGGTTCGGATCTGCGTGCCGGAGGACCTGACGGAGTCGCAGCGGGCTCGGCTCGATCATTGGTTCGATGTGAATGTGTTCCCGATCCTGACGCCGCTGGCGGTGGATCCGTCGCACCGGTTCCCGTTCATCTCGAACCTGTCGGAGAACTTCGGTGTGTTGGTGCGTCCGGAGGCGGGCGGTCCTCGGACGTTTGCGCGGGTGAAGATCCCGGGCGTGGTGCGGCGGTTTATTCCGCTGACCGAGGCCGCGGGGGGTGAGGTCGGTGATACGTCGGGGCCGTGCTCGTTTGTGACGCTTGAGGATCTGATTGCGCGGAACCTGGATCGGTTGTTCCCGGGGATGCAGATCGAGGAGATTACGCCGTTCCGGATCACGCGGTCGGCGGCGGTCGCGGGCGAGGAGGACGACGACGAGGACGTGTTGCAGGCGGTCGAGGACGAGCTTCGGCGGCGGCGGTTTGCGCGGCCCGTGCGTCTGGAGACGCGGCGGGATGCGCCGGACGGCGTGCTGCAGTTCGTGACGACGCAGCTCTCGATCGAGGACGCGGACGTGTACAGGCGCGAGGGTCCGCTTGAGTACGAGGATCTGTTCGAGCTGGCGTCGATCGATCGTGCGGATCTGAAGACGCCCGACTGGGAACCGGTGATCCCGCCCGCGCTGAAGCACCTGGCACCGATCGATCCCGATGCGCCGGACGCGGTGCCCCCGGGCGAGTCGATCTTCGATCGGATCCGGGACGCAGACATTCTGGTTCATCACCCGTACGAGAGCTTCGATCACTCGGTGGAGCGGTTTATCCAGGAGGCCGCGGCGGATCCCGAGGTTCTTGCGATCAAGCAGACGATCTACCGGACGACGCCCGACTCGCCGTTCGTGCGTTCGCTGGTGCACGCGGCGGAGCGCGGGAAGAACGTGGCGTGTCTGGTCGAGCTGCGGGCGCGGTTCGATGAGCAGCGGAACGTGTCGTTCGCGCGGCAGCTCGAGCACGCGGGCGTGCACGTGGCGTACGGCGTGACGGGTCTCAAGACGCACTGCAAGTGCTCGCTGGTTGTGCGGCGGGAGACGACGGACGGGGTCGCGGGGATCCGGGCGTACGCGCACCTCGGGACGGGGAACTACCACCCGAAGACGGCGCAGCTGTACACGGACGTGGGCCTGCTGACGGCGGACCCGGAGATCACGTCGGACGTGGTGCGGATCTTCAACACGCTGACGGGCAACGCGAGCGGGCAGGACTACGAGAAGCTGCTGGTTGCTCCGGAGCGGATGCGGCCGGGCTTTATCGAGCTCATCGATCGCGAGATCGAGCACGCGCGGGCGGGTCGTCCGGCGCATGTCGTCGCGAAGATGAACCAGCTCGAGGACGAGGCGGTCATCGAGAAGCTCTACGAGGCGTCGCGTGCGGGCGTGGTGTGCCGGCTGTTCGTGCGCGGGTTCTGCACGATGCGCCCCGGGGTCGAGGGGCTCAGCGAGAACATCGAGGTGCGGAGCATCGTCGGGCGGTTCCTCGAGCACTCGCGGGTGTTCTGCTTCGGATCCGGTGTTGATCCGGCCGAGGAGCCCGAGAGGGCGACGTACTACATCGGGTCGGCGGACTGGATGGAGCGGAACCTGTCTGATCGGGTGGAGGCGGCGGTGCCCGTGGAGTCGCCCGTGGCGCGGCGGAAGCTGTGGCGGACGTTTGACACGATGATCCGGGATCGGCGGAACGCGTGGCGGCTGGGGCCGAGTGGGGAGTGGTCGCCGGTCGAGGCGGACTTGGACGCGCCGGAGGGCTCGCCCGAGCGAGACGGGACGTTCATGGCGCTGATGGCGGAGGCCGAGGCGGGCCGGCGGTAGGCGGGGATCTGTTCCGTTATTCTGCGGGCATGGCGTCTGACTCTGTGTGCGCGGGTCGGTTCGAGCTTCGTGATGGACGCGGGGTTCTGATCCGGCGCGCGGTGCCGCGGGATGCGGCGGCGGTCTCGCGGCACATCGGACGGCTTCTCGATGAGGACGGGGCGTACCTGACGTCTTCGGACGCGGTGCCGGGGATCGAGGCGCTCGAGGAACAGCTGCGGCGCGAGTCGGCGTTCGAGGAGGGCGTCACGCTTGCGGCGTTCGACGCGAGCCGCGGCGAGGACTCTTGTCTTGAGGTTGTTGGCGTGGTGACGGTGTCGCGGTGGACGCGGCGGAAGCTGCGGCATGTCGCGGTGCTGGGGATCAGCGAGCTGCGGGCGTGGCGCGGCGCGGGGCTCGGGCGCGAGCTGTGCGAGCGGGGGCTGGCGTGGTCGCGCGAGCGGCCGGAGGTGTCGCGGGTGGAGCTCTCGGTGATGGCGTCGAACGCGGCGGCGGTCGGCTTGTTCGAGTCGCTCGGGTTCGGTCTTGAAGGACGGCGGCCCGGAAGGTTCCTGATCGACGACGGGACGTTCGAGGATGAGCTGGTGTACGGGCTCTCGGTGCGGAGCGGGCTCGATCTCGATGACGGGATGCGCGTCGCGGGGCGTGTCGCGCCGGCGTCGGGCTAGGCGTTGTTCGGTGGATCGGTTGGACGGGCATCCTGCCCGTCCGAGCGGCATCGGAAGATCACAAAGACGGGCTGGAAGCCCGTCCCACCTCGCGAACATGATCCGCCAAACAGGGTCTAGTTCTCTTCGAGTTCGAAGACGGGGTCTTCGACGTCGGCGATGCTGCCCTGCAGGTGGGCGGCGATTTTGTCCACGTGGACGTGGCAGGTCTCGATGAAGAAGCGGGCGCGGGACTGGCTGCCGCCGCACGCGGTGCCGGCGACGTAGACGCCCGGCTGCGACCTGGATTCGTGCGTCTTGGGGTTGATCCGGGGTCGGCACTCGGGCTCGTCGCCCAGCTCGACGTTGAGCCACTCGAAGAGTTCGGTGTCCTGGACGTAGCCCGTCATCAGCAGGACGCGGTCGAACCCGTGGTGCTCGGGGTCGGCGCCGGAGATGGGCCGGATCTCGGCGCGGACGGGGTTGTCGAGTCCTCGGCGGAGGTCGGTGACTTCTGTTTCGGGATAGAACGTGATGCGGCCCTTGCTGATGAGCCACTCGAGTTCGGGCTTGAGCCAGGGCTTGATGCGCTCGGAGAACTCGTTTCGGCGGTAGCTGAGGTGGACGTCGGCGCCGACGCGGTAGAGGCGGATGGCGGCTTCGACGGCGGAGTTGCGACCGCCCACGATGAGGACCTTCTGGTTGTAGCAGGCGTGCGGGTCGGGCATGTAGTGGGAGACGAAGGGGTTGTCCTCGCCCGGGATATCGAGTCGGCGGGGCTGGTGCATGTTGCCGATGGCGAGGACGACGCGCTTGGCGCGGAGGTTCAAGCCGGGCGTGAAGGTGCCGTTGCCCGTGAGTTCCTCGACGCCGCCCACGCCGTGGGTGCTGGGTGCGAGTTCGAGGATGAAGTGGTCGTTGTGTTTGCGTGCGCCGACGACGCGGGTGTTGGTGCGGACGTTGAGTTCGTGAGTAGCGACGACCTGGCGGAGGTAGTCGCGGTACTGCTCGCGTGTTGCTTTGTCTTCGCGCGGTGTGACGAGCGAGACGCCCGCAATCTGGATGCGCTCGGGGCTCGAGAAGTATTTGGTGCCGGGCGCCCACCAGCCCATGGTGGCGCCGAGGTCACCCGCTTCGACGTGGACGTAGTCGAGCCCGTCGGACTTGAGGCGGGCGGCGAGTTCGATGCCGATGGGGCCCGCTCCGATGATGGCGATATCTGTTTCTTCCATGCCGAGCCAATTGTTATTGCGATGTTTCAGCGATTCCGCAACCGGACACTTTGCTCCGTGTAAATCGGGGTAGAAACCCGATTTACCCGCGGTTTTGCGGGAGGCCTATCGGCCGGTTCCGGCCGAGGGGTGCGGCAAGTGTTGATGGAGACGGCGATGCTGGGCCGGCGTGTCCGGGTTGTGGTGCTTGGGGGTGTGTTTGCGGTCCTTGGGGGCGTGGTGGCATGGCGGTTTTGGCCGGCGGGCGATCCGTACGGAGCGGGCGGGTCGTACACGCCGGAGGAGTATCTGATCGAGCCCGCGGGCGGGTCACCGGAGGTGTCGGAGCTGTCGATGGCGGCGGCCGGGGAGGTCCGGGCGACGACGGAGTTGGTGCGGCTTGATGCGGCGGAGTCGCTCGCGGCGGCGATCGCCGGGCGGGAGGGGTTTCCGCCGGCGGAGGAACTGGCCGAGTTGCTGGCGGCGCGGGTGGCGGGGTCGCTTGAGATCGGGTTGGCTCGGGATGTATCGGCGGGTGCGTACCTGTCATGGATGGCGCAGCGTGGTCGGCCGATCCACACGCGGGAGACGTGGGATGATGCTCCATGGAGCTGGGGTCCGCCCGAGGCGCTGGCGCTCTGGGCGATCGGCGAGGAGATCGAAGAGGGGACGCTCTCGGTGCGGGAGATCTTCGAGTTGATCTGGGAGCGGCAGCGGGCGGGAGCGGCGCGGAAGGACGGCACGCGGATCACGTTCCCGGTGCTGTGGACGTCTGATCGGCGGGCGGTGGACGTGAAGAGTCTGGTGGGGACTCCGAACCATCCGCATGACGGTTACGAGCCTCTCGACGGCGGCTTTGCGCCGGCGTTCTGGGAGGTCAATCAGATCGGGGCGATGGCACCGTGGTTCCGGTTCGCGCGACACATCAACGATCTGTATCTGTCCGAGGGCGCGGTGCTGCAGTCGCGTGTGGGGCTCGTGTGCGAGTTGGAGAATGGCACGCGGTGGCCGCTGGTGCTGCATTTCTTCTGGGATCCGATCGATGGGGCGTGGCGGATCGCGAACATGTCGTTCCCGCAGAGCGACACGGGGGATGTATGGTTCCCGACGTTCTGATGCGCACGCGGTGTCGCGGTTTCTCGCTGCTCGAACTAATTCTCGTGATCGGGATCATCGGGCTGCTGCTCTCGCTTCTGCTGCCCGCGCTTGCGCCGGCTCGGCGTTCTGCGATCACGGTGAGGCGGCTCGCGGACGGGCGGTCGCTGGCGGTGGGCGTGACGATGTACGGCGACGACAACGGCGGGTTCTTTCCGCGGCCGTTCGGGGCGCAGCCGAACCCGCTGAATCCGATCGATGTGTACACCCGGCTGAGCGGGGAGCCGAGCCGGATCGCGTACTTTCGTGCGAACGCTTTTTATTGGCCGACGGCGCTCGATGACCCGCAGCTCCACCGGATCGCGTTGTATGACACGACGTTCGAGCTGGAGCCGGAGGATGAGCGGTTGCTCGCGGCTGAGGGTCTGGCTCGGCTGAGCCGGTACGCGATGACCTCGACGGTGCACGCGGCGCCGGAGTTCTTTGTCGGGCGGGAGCCGGGGATCGATCCTGTGTTTTTCCGCGCGATGCGAATCAGCGATGTCCTGTACCCGGCTCAGAAGCTGCTGCTCACGGACTTTGCGGGGTACGACGAGGCGAGCGAGATGTACCCGGTGATGAACGTCGATCACTCGGCGCGGCTGCGCGAGCTGTGGTGGATGGAGGAGCTCGATGACCCGCGGCGTCGGTGCTGCCTGATGCTGCCAATGCAGGGCGGGTACACGGAGCATGGGGTGCGGGGGGTTGATTTTGAGTAGTTGCTGGCGTGTGGGTCGAGTTCACGTGAGCGACCTCGATCAGCTTGCTCGGTCGGGGACTCCTGCGGACCAGTGAAAATTCTGGGCGGCCTGCATCCGGGTTCTTGTTGTGCCGGTACCTCTCGGTGTACACGGCGAGCTGAGCCTCATTCGTGCACAGCGCTTGGGGGAACTCGACGAAGGGTCAGGAGCGGAGCTCCGCACGCAAGCTAGATGCAAGGGGACGCGGTTATGAATCGTGGTGTTATCGCATGGACTGCATTCGTCATGGGGACGGCGGCGGCGGTTGGTCAGGGGTTGCAGCCGTTCGAGCCGACGCTCAATGTGGCAACGCTCGGTGATGACAACAACATCACCGGATCGGTCGGGCTCATTATCACGCGGGTTGGCGGCGGCCCGAAGCTCGGCGCCTTCTCGAGTCTCGGAGGGGATCTGAACGCGGACGGGATCGACGATCTGGTGCTCACCGGGTTCCCGGGCAATCCGACGCAGGTGCTCTTTGGTGGTTCCGCGTTGTTCGGGCAGACACGGACGCTCTTCGAGCCGCTTGTGGATGGGGTCAACGGCATCCTCCTGCGCACCTCGGATAACAGGCTCGCGGTGTCCTCGGTCTCCGCGGTCGGCGACATCAACGGCGATCAGGTCGCGGACATCGTTCTTGGTTCGGAGCTGCGGCTCAACGACGAGAGCGGCACCGCGTACGCGGTCTTCGGGCGAACTCAGCTTCGATTCGAGCGGACGATCCTGCTGGATGAACTCGATGGGTCTGAGGGGTTCCGTGTGGCGGGAGCGCCGGCCGGTTCGAGCCTTGGGAGCTCGGTTTCTGCGGTGGGTGATCTCAACGGTGACGGCATCTCCGAGCTTGTGATCGGCGCGCGTGACTTCTCATGGGCCGGCGGCGATCGCGCGGGCGCGGTGTACGTCCTTCGCGGAAAGCGTTTTCTTGGGTCGCTTGGTGCGATCTCGATTGGTGACGTCGAGGCTGAAGACCTGCTCGAGCTGCGGGGTGTCGGCGACTCTGCGAGCGCCGGCGTGTCGGTCGCGACGGCCGGCGATCTGAACGGAGACGGTTTCGAGGATCTTGTTGTGGGCTCGTCGGGCCGCGTCGATGAACCGCTGCTCGGACGCGGTCAGACGTACGTGATCTTTGGCAGAGCGTCTCTGTTCAAGCGCGGGCGTATTGATCTTGCTGATCTTGACCCGGCGATTGGCTTTGAGATTCGCGGTGCGCAGGCCGGCGATATCGCCGGAGCATCGGTGGCTACGGCCGGCGACATCAACCACGACGGTTTTGACGATCTGGTCATCGGTGCCCCGGCACGGCTCAATGGCGTCGGGTCATTCCGAGGGCGGACGTACGTGGTCTTCGGGTCGCCATCGATCGGTGCGAACGGCATGGTGAGCCTCGGCGATGTCGATGGCTCGAACGGATTCGAGATCCGCAGCATCCAGGCGGTGGACGAGTTCGCGGTCTCGGTCGGGAGCGGCGGCGATGTGAACGGCGACGGGATCGACGATCTGATCATCGGCTCGCCCCGTGCGGAGGGCGGCGTGCTGAATCAGAGCGCTGGGAACGCCTATGTGCTTTACGGCCGCGATACCGGCTTCGAACCCCGGATCGATGTCGTGGATCTGCTCGCGGAACAGGGCGGTGACGGTTCGGCGGGGTTCGTGATCACTGGCATCGAGCGGAATGACTTCCTGGGTCAGAGCGTGGCGATCGGGGGCGATCTCGACAACGACGGGGTTGATGACATTGTGGTCGGCGCGCTGTTCTCGAATCCCACGAGCGCGATCCCGGCGTTCCTGACCGGCACGGCTTATGTCATCTACGGGCGTCGTGTTCCGTGGGCGATGGATCTGGACCGCAACAACGTCGTGGACATTTCGGATCTGTTCCGGTTCATCGGGGAGTTCACGGGAGCCCGGCGTCCGGAGTTTGTGGACTTCGACGGAGATGGCGTTGTGAATATTTCCGACTTGCTTGCATACGTTTCGGAGTTCACGTCGTCCTGAGGTTTCGGCCGGTACCATGGCTCCCCATTCCGTGAGGAGACCACCGATGGCTGATCTGACGATTGATGTTCGCGAGACGCTTGGTTCTGATGCTGACGCGCTGCTGAAGCACGAGTCGAAGACGGTTTCGAAGTCGAAGCTGCACCTGCCGGGGCCCGACTTTGTGGACCGGGTGGTGGCGGACTCTGACCGGAAGCCGCAGGTGCTTCGGAACTTCCAGGCGATGCTGAACCACGGGCGTCTGGGCGGGACGGGGTTTATCTCGATCCTGCCGGTGGACCAGGGGATCGAGCACTCGGGCGGGGCGTCGTTCGCGCCGAACCCGGAGTACTTCGACCCGGAGAACATCATCAAGCTCGCGATCGAGGGCGGCTGCAACGCGGTCGCCTCGACGTTCGGCGTGCTGGGCGCGACGGCCCGGAAGTACGCCCACAAGATCCCCTACATGGTCAAGTTCAACCACAACGAGCTCCTGACCTACCCGAACCAGGCGAACCAGATCCCGTTCGGCAACATCCGGCAGTGCTACGAGATGGGCGCGGCGGCGGTGGGCGCGACGATCTACTTCGGCAGCGAGAACTCGGGCGAGCAGATCCAGTACGTGAGCGACATGTTCGCCGAGGCTCACGAGTACGGCATGGTGACGGTGCTGTGGTGCTACATCCGCAACTCGGCGTTCAAGACGGGCGGCAAGGACTACCACACCGCGGCGGACCTGACGGGCCAAGCGAACCACCTCGGCGCGACGATCCAGGCGGACATCATCAAGCAGAAGCTCCCGACCTTGAACGGCGGCTACAAAGCGCTGAACTCGGGCGACTCGAGCTACGGCAAGTTCAAGACCGAGGTCTACACGGAGCTCTCGGGCTCGGATGAGAACGGCGAGGGCGGGCACCCGATCGATCTGTGCCGCTACCAGGTGATCAACAACTTCATGGGCCGCAGCCCGCTGATCAACTCGGGCGGCGCGTCTTCGGGCGCGGGCGATCTGAAGGAAGCGGTGACGACGGCGGTGGTGAACAAGCGTGCGGGCGGCATGGGCCTGATCTCGGGCCGCAAGGCGTTCCAGCGCCCGATGAAGGAGGGCGCGGCTCTGCTTCACGCGATCCAGGACGTGTACTTGGATGAGTCGATTACGGTCGCCTGACCGGCCTCGGCTTCCATCTCAACGACACTTTGAGCACCCCGTCGCGACCGCGGCGGGGTGCTTTTGTTTGTGGATAACTGTGTCGAATTGGATGGATCGTGCCTTGATTGGGGCCGATACTTCCCTTGTTTGAAGGATTAACTTGCGCAAACCGTGCGCGAAGACAGAATCTGGCTCGACAGAAGTAAGCATTTTACCTATCTTGCGGGCAAGGATTCCGATAGGATTCCCGGAGTCGGGGGTTGTCCTGTTGGACGCCCTGATCGGATTGGTTGGCCTGGGCGAGCGCCCATGCGGGACCTTTCAGCCGCGACCCGTGAAGGCGGGCCGGCACCGAACCTCTTCTCTCTCTCTGAGGGCCCGGGCCGACCCGCCCGGGTCTTCCTGTTTTTGGATGCCGCGTTTCGCGCGTCGGGCGCGCACCGTGTGCGGGGTTTGCCTAGAAACGCCGCATGCGTGTTGCTCTTGCACAGATCGGGCCGGTTCTTTTGGATCGCGGCGCCACGTTGGAACGCGGGGTTCGTGCGATCGAGGAGGCCGCCGCGGGCGGGGCCTCGCTCGTGGCGTTCGGGGAGGTGTTCCTGCCGGGGTATCCGATCTGGCTCGACCGGACGGGCGGGGCGAAGTTCGACGACCGGCTCCAGAAGGAGCTGCACGCGGAGTATCTCGCTTCGACGGTGGACATCGAGGCCGGGGAGATGGACCCGATCCTCGAGGCGGCAAAGCGGTCGAAGATCGCGGTGGTGATCGGGATCGCCGAGCGGGCGCGGGAGCGGGCGGGGCACACGATTTTCGCGAGCTGTGTGACGGTGTCACCCGCGGGTGAGGTGGTGTCGGTGCACCGGAAGCTGATGCCGACGTACGAGGAGCGGCTGTGCTGGGGGACGGGGGACGCGCACGGGCTGGTGGTGCACCGGTTCGGCGAGCTGTCGCCCTTCACGCTCGGGAGCCTGAACTGCTGGGAGAACTGGATGCCCCTGCCCCGCGCGGCGCTGCACGCGCAGGGCGAGGATCTGCACGTCGCGATCTGGCCCGGCGGCGATGTGAACACGCGGGACATCACGCCGGTCATCGCGAAGGAGGGGCGGAGCTTTGTGATCTCGGTCGGCGCGCGGCTCACGCACGACGACATCCCGGCGAACTTCCCGGCGCGGGACGAGATCGTGTCGTCGGCGCGGGAGGCGGGGAAGAACGGGCTGATCCACAACGGCGGGTCGTGCGTCGCGGGGCCCGACGGGTCATGGGTGCTCGAGCCCGACACCGAGACGGACGGGGTGCTGTTTGCCGAGATCGATCACGCGCGGGTGCTCGAGGAGCGACAGAACTTTGATCCCTCGGGGCACTACGCGCGGCCCGAGCTGTTGCGGCTCGAGGTGGATCGGCGGCGGGTGCGGTCGGCGGTGTTTCGGGATGAGTAGAGCGGAATGAGAAACCCCCGGCTTGCGCCGGGGGCTCGTTGTTGTGTTCGCGAAGTTGGTGTGTTTGACCCTCGCCTTACGGCGAGGGCTTGTTGTTGTCGGGCTTGCTTCGTGTTAGTTCTTCGGCATCAGGTCCACGACGACCGGGAGGTGATCGCTGGCGTGGCTGTCGTTGGTCTGGAGGCCGGCTTCGCGGAGGGCGCGGGTGCTCAGGCGGCTGGACTCGAGGACGAAGGCGTTGACGGCGGTGAAGCTCGCGTCGGGGTAGGTGATGAAGTCGAGGCGGGGGCGGAGGGAGTCCTGGCCCGGGCGGCCGAAGGTGTAGAGGGCGGAGTCGTTGAGGACGGCGGGCTGGGCGATGGCGAGCGGGGTGCCGTCGGTATCGAGGCCGGTGACGGATTCGAAGAGGACCTGGTTGAGACCGTTGAGGTTGAAGTCGCCGCCCAGGACGACGTTGGTGGTACCGGCGGACTGGGCGAGCTGGCGGAGGGATTCGCGGACGGCGGCGGCTTCGCCGAGGCGGCGTGCGTCCTCGCGGGTGTTGATCGCGCCGCAGCACTTGTAGTGGATGCTGCCGAAGACGACCGTGCCGGCGGGGGTGTCGATGGCGGCTGATGCGAGGCGGACGGGGAAGTCCCACGCGGTGTTGTCGGCCGTGATGCCGTCGGGACCGAGCAGGGAGACATTCCACGGCGTGGCAACGGCGACGCCCCAGGCGGGCCCTGCCTGAGCCATCCACGGGGCGCTGTTGTTGTGAGGCGAGGGGGCGTTGGTGTTGAGCCACTCAGCGATGTCGTCGCGGGTGGACTCGCCGCGGTCCCATTCCTGGAAGAGGATGACGTCGGGGTTGATCGCCTTGATGACGCGGGCGTGGGCGGCGGGGTCTTCGAGCTGGCCGCCCCAGAGGACGTTCCAGCTGAGCACGCGGATGGCGCCCTCGAGCTTGGCGGGGACGGACTCATCGCGTGCGATGGTGCGTGCGCGGGAACCCAGGTTGATGGTTGTCTTGCTCGCGACCGGCGCGCCGGACTCGCTCGATCGGAGGGTGACCTCGATCGGTCCGTTGTCGTTGATCTTGAGCGCCGGGTTATCGCGGCGGATACGGAGCTCGAAGATGTCGGAGGCGTGGGTCGGAGCCGCGTGGACGCCGAACTCGAAGGCGGGAACGCGGCGGGCGGTGCCGTCGGCGTCGTGGACGGTGGTGACGAGGCCCGGGCCGGTCCAGCCGCCGCGGTCCTCGACGACGCCGAAGCCGATGGTGAGCTCGGCGCCGCGATCGGCGGTGTCGGTGCTGCCGGTGCGGTCGTTGAGGTCGCCGTCGATGGCGAGTGTGAGGTCGAAGCCTGGCTGGCTCAGGGAGAGGGGCTCATCGAAGCGGAGCTGGACGTAGAGGAACTCGTTATCGGCGGTGACCATCTGGCCGACGGGCCAGTCGGCGACCGCGCCGTCCACGACGATCTGCTGTGCGAGGGTGCTGGAGAAGGAAAGCGTGGCCGCGGCGATGGCGGCGAACCCTGACATGAACTTCATGTGACGTCCTCTGTGTACGGTGTCGCTCGTTCCCGGTCGGCGGCGGCCGACCGGCTCCCCTTGCAGAGATCCAAGCGTGCGTGCGGGGTGATCGCGTCAGAAATCCCAGCCGACACCGGCGAAGAGCTGGATGTCGTTGCGGTCGAATCCGGGATCAACTTCGGACTGGTACTCGTGCTGGATGCCCACGTTGAGGTTGAATCCGTCGCCCAGCTCGTCGAGGGCGAGGGTCCAGCCGGCGATGGTGAGCGAGCGGAACTCGCCGCCCTCAAGCAGGTCGAAGAAGGTTCTGTGGGAGATGTTGAGCTCCTGGCGCTCGGTGAGCTGCCAGTCGAGATCGAAGCCGGCGAGGGCCTCGGGGATGATCTCGTTGCGGCTCGACCCGAACTCGCGGGTCATCGTGATGCCGCCGCGGCCGATGAGGCTGAGCTTCTCGCGGTCGATGATCTTGTAACCCAGACCGCCCGAGAGCGCGGTGCGGTGGAGGAAGGACTCGAACTCGTCGTAGTCGTATCGGAACTCGACGAAGGTCAGGAGCCTGGGGTATTTGGCGAAGGAGTAGTCGTAGAGGGCGGTGACGAAGAGGGAGTCGTCGGTCTCTTCGCCGTCGGCGGTCGCGTAGAAGTACTGGGCGTTGAGGGTGAGCTCGGAGCGCTCGGAGGTGCGCTTGGCGCGTCCGGCGAAGCGAAATGAGAGGTTCTCGCTGTTGCCCTCGGCGTAGTTGAGGCTGGCTTCGAGGCGGCGGTTCCAGTCCACGGGCTTGGGGGCCGGGGCGGCGACGGCGGGGGCATCGGCGGCCGGCAGGCCCTCCGCTGCATCGGCCGGCGGTGTGCCGGTCGTCGGCGGGGCTGCCTGCTGGGGCTGGGCCTGGTCGGGTTGGGCCTGCTCGGGGGGTGTTGGGACCGGGACGGAGACGGTGCCGTCGTCGTTGACCGTGACGCCCTCGGGGAGTTCGACGCCGGCGGCGCGGAGACGCTCGAGCAGTTCGGCGGCGGTGCGTGCCGGCTGCGGGGCGGGCTGAGCTTGTTGGGCGAGGGCGAGCGAAGCGAGTGCGGCCGCGGCGATCGCGGTGAGCTGACGGATCATTTCTGGGTTCCCTTTCCGTTCCTCTCGGGCTGCAATTTCCCGGCGAAAATCGGCGGTCACCGGGCCTCGCGGGGGCGGGTACGGTATCACCCATGCGAGCGATCCGCCCTGCGATTTTCCTCGATCGGGACGACACGCTGTGTCGGAACGCGGATCTGCCGGAAGCGGCGTATCCGGGGAAGTTTGGGGACCTGTTTCTCCCGGAGTATGTCGAGCTGCTGCCGGGCGTGGAGGAGGCGTGCCGGGGGCTGCGGGCGGCGGGTTTCGCGCTGGTTTTGATCACGAGTCAGTCGGGCGTGGCGCGGGGGGCGTGCACCGTGCGGGATGTCGAGGCGACGCACGACGCGCTGCGGCGGCTGCTTCCCGCGGACGGGGTCGGGGTTGGGGACGGGGTCGGGGTCGAGCGCGGGGGCGGGAGCCTGATCGAGGCGGCGTACTTCTCGATCCATCACCCGACGGAGTCGGTGCGCGGGCATCTGGCGTCGGATCATCACTGGCGGAAGCCGCTGCCCGGGATGGTGCTCGCGGCGGCGGAGGAGCTGGGGCTTGATCTCGCGCGGAGCTGGATGATCGGGGACAAGGAGCGTGACGTGGGCGCGGGGATCGCGGCGGGGCTCGACCCGACGCGGTGCCTGCGGATCGGCGCGGCTGATGACGCGGACGCGGCGGATCTGCTCGCGGCGTCGCGGATCGTTCTGGACTCGGTCGCGCCGGCGACGGCGACGGTTGTGGTGGTCGAGCCGGCGGCGACGGCGCGGCTCACGGCGCGGTCGGGGTCACCCCTGCGCGTGTCGAGCACGCGGGGGACGGTCGAGGCCGCGGCGCGGGCGATCGCGGAGCGGACGGGGGTGCCGCTGCTGTCGCTGGAGCTGGATGATTCGTCGGTGACGGCGGTGCTCGCGACGCACAGGCTCGCGGCGACCGCGTTCATGGCGGAGCTGCGTGCGGCGACGAACCGGTGGCATCTGGCGAAGTTTGCGGTGGAGCTGTGGTGAGCCGGGTCGGTCACGCGTCGCGCGTGCTGGTGGTGCTGCCCTCGTGGGTCGGTGATGCGGTGATGGCGACGCCGGCGTTGTGCCTGCTGCGGCGGTCGATGCCCGGGGCGTACATCGGGGGGTTGGTGCGGCCCGGGATTGATCGGATCCTCGGGGGGCTCGCGGATGATCAGGGGCGGGCGGTGTTTGATGAGTTCCACACGCACCATCCGACGGGCGTGCTCGGGCCCAAGTTCGCGGCGGCGAAGGTGCGTCCGCGGCAGTACGGGTCGGCGGTCTTGCTGACCAACTCGTTCTCGACGGCGCTCGCGGTTCGGATCGCGGGGGTACGGCGGCGGGTGGGGTATGAGCGCGACGGGCGGGGTGTGCTCCTGACCGAGCGGCTCGCGGCGCCGAAGGCGCAGGGGCGAGCGGGCTCGGGGTACGCGGTGGTGCCGGCGGTGGATTACTACTGGCACGCGGTGTCGGCGTTTCTTGAGCCTTCGACCCCCCCGCTTGTGCCGCCCGCGCTCGATCACGCGGATCGGGTGGAGCTCGGGCTGCCCTCGTCGGAGCGGCTTCGGCTCGCGGTGACGGAGAAGGATCAGGCGGAGTTTGAGCGCGTGGTCGAGTCGATCGGGCTCGGTGCGGATGAAGCGGTCGCGGTCATAAACCCGGGCGGGAACAACCCGGCGAAGCGGTGGCCCGTCGAGCGGTTCGCGGCGGTGTGCGATCATCTGTCCAGCGAGCACGGGCTTCGGGTGCTGATCAACGGGTCGCCCGCGGAGGCCGAGGTGTGCTCGGCGATCGCGGAGGCTGCGGCGACGTCGCCCGTGGTGCTGAGTGAGCACGGGGGGACGCTCGGGTCGCTCAAGGCGTTGTGTGCGCGGGCGGCGGTGATGGTGACGAACGACACGGGGCCCCGGCATATCGCGGCGGCGATGGGGTGCCCGGTGGTGTCGCTCTTCGGGCCGACGGATCCGCGGTGGACGACGATCCCGACGGTGCCGATGGCGGACGGGTCATCGTCGGAGCGGGTGCTGGTCGCGGAGCCGAATCTCGAGCACGGCGTGATCGCGAACGACGCCCCGGAGCGCTGCCGCGTGGATCGGATCTCGGTGGAGTCGGTGATCGGGGCTGTGGACGATCTGCTCAGGCGGCGCGGCTGAGCTTGTCGTCGGGCCCGATGCGGCCGGCGGCGGGCTTCTCCTCGACCCAGCGGCGTCCAGGGAAGGCGCGTTCGAGCTGGTCGAGGAGATTGGGGCCGACGGGCTCGAGGCTGTTCTCGATGACGCCGAAGCCCGGGCCGAAGGGGACCCAGCCGTAGGCGGGGCAGTCGGCTTCGGTGCCGGGCTGGGGCCAGCCACGGCGGAGGGTGCCGGTGGTGTCGAGGCACCAGCGGAGTGCCATGACGGGGCGGTCGGTGAGGGCGGGAGTGTGGCCCTTGTTGTCGTCCTTGTTGTTTCTGTTGAAGCCGATGCGCATCGCTCTTTTCCTCGCTGTGGTCCCCGACTCGGCGGCCCGGTGTGACGGGGGCGGCCGGTGGTCAGGTGGGCATCGGGTGGGCATCGGTTGGATCTGGGTGGGTCTGGGCGGGTCGCGAGGGCTGGGCCGGGAAAGGTGGTCGGGCGATCGGCAGAGGCTTCCCAGGCGTTACGACCGGAACCCTTGTAACGGCGGCGGACGGGCATGGCGAAGGGGTGTGGCGGACGTGCATGGGTGTTGCCTTGGCGGTTGACCGGGGGCGGCTGGTTCCTACCATTTCGGCCGCGCGTGGCCGGGTCTGCCGGCGGCGTCGCGAGACATCTCGGGGGCTTAGCTCAGCTTTGGTAGAGCGCATCCATGGCATGGATGAGGTCAGGGGTTCGAGTCCCCTAGCCTCCACTTCGGACGAGACGCCGCGGCCTTGTGTCGCGGCGTTTTTCGTTGGTACCGTGGCCGCGACCCGGACCCCGAATTGTCCGATGGCGCTGACTGCCCGATGAAGATCCGCACCAAGCTCATCCTGCTGCTGCTCGCGCTCGCGTTGATCCCGCTTGTGGTCGCGGCGGCGGTGCGGTGGACGAACGCGCAGAAGGTCGCGGGGCTGGTCGGGGATCAGACGGCGGCGATCGCGCGCAGCCGCACGGCGGATCTGCTCGCGGCGTACGGGGCGAACGTGCGGGCGAACAGCGACGAGGTGCGGCGGCGGATCGAGCTCTTGGTCTCAGCCCGGGCGGCCCGCGTGGAACGGTCGCTCGATGAGCGGTTTACGGAAGGACTCCCGGATCTCGGGGATGAGGAATCGGAGCGCGGGCGGGAGCTGGACGCGGGGCTGCCTCGTCTGCAGCGGCTTCGCTCGCTGGCGCCGCGGCTGCCGATCGGGGCGGAGGCGGCGCCGATCGATCCCGGGGCGGCGGCGTGGTACCGGTCGGCGCGGGAGTCGGGGCGGACGGTGTGGCTTCCTCCTGAGCGGGCGGACGGGCTGGCGCGGGTGACGGTGTCGAGGCCCGTGTACCACTCGGACGGGGCGTTCGCGGGCGCGGTCGGGGCGTCGGTGCCGCTGGCGGATGTGGTGCCCGCGCTGCGTCTTCCGAGCCGATTGACGACGGGGACGGAGCTGATTCTGCTTGTCGAGGGATCTGGTGAGGTGCCGCTGCGGGCGGCGTCGCGTCCGCCGACGGCGGGCGGGTGGCTCGAGCCGCAGCGGCTGGAGCCGCTGGCGATCGAGGCGGCGATCCAGGGGATGCGTCCTCTCGATCAAGAGGCGGTCTTCGACGAGGTCCTCGATCTCGGCGAGGGCGAGACGGCGATCGGGTCGCTCTTTGTGCAGGCGCCGGTCGCGCCCGGGGTGGCGCTCTTGGCGCGCGTGCCGCGTGAGAGCGTGGTCGTGGACTCGGAGCGTGTTGAGGAAGAGCTCAAGCGGCTGGCGACGGAGCAGGTGCGCATCGAGATCGGGGTGTCGTTTCTTGTGGCGATCCTGATCGCCGGGCTTGGCTGGCTCGGCGGCAAGACGCTGACGAAGCCCTTGCGGCGGCTGGTCGAGGCGGTGGAGAAGGTCGCGGAGGGCAATCTCGATGTCGCGGCGACGGTGAAGCGTCGCGACGAGATCGGGCGGCTCGCCCGGGCGTTCAACGAGATGGTGCCGCAGGTGAAGGGGCAGATGGACGACTCGTCGGGTCGCCGCGCGGCGTCGCGTCTGCAGGAGATGCTGAACGACTCGATGCCGACGACGCTCCCTGGTCTCGAGTTCGCGTCGCGGTCGGTGACCAGCGAGCGCGTGGGCGGGGATTTCCAGGAGTTCTTCGACGAGTTCGGGCCCGCGTCGGGCGATCACGCGATCGTGATCGGCGATGTCGCGGGCGACGGGCTCGCGGCGGCGATGCTGGCGTCGGAGACGCGGACTTTGCTTCGGACACACGCGGGGTCGCCCGGCGATCTGTGCGATCTGGCCGAGCGGATGAACTCGGACTTGCTCAAGCTGCTTGAGGACGGGCGGTTCGTGTCGCTGTTTGTTGCGTGCCTGCCTCGGCTGAATGACTCGGGGATCGCGCCGCTCAGCTATCTGAACGCGGGGCACGACCCGGCGCTGTTGTACGACCCGGAGACCGACGCGTTCCGGACGCTCGCATCGGGTGGGATGCCGTTCGGGATCGACGAGCAGGCTCAGTTCGAGCACGATCAGGACGAGCTGCGGACGGGCGGGGTGCTGTTTATCGGCACGGACGGCGTGGGCGAGACGCGTGACCATCACGGCAAGACGTTCGGCAACCAGCGGCTGCAGGACACCATCCGGCAGTACGCGGCCGAGCCGGCGGACGTGATCGCGGACGCGATTCTGACGGCGCTGGATCAGTTCTCGCAGGGGGCGCCGCGGCTTGATGACCAGACGTTTGTGGTGGTGAAGCTGGGCTGATCCACTAGCGGCCGATGCGGATCGGGCCCTTGGCGGTGGACGGATCGACCTCGTGGCCCTGCTGCATGATTCGGGCTTCGCCCCGTGCGACGAGGCGGCGAGCGGCCATGCGGGCCGGCTCCATGAGGTCGCGCCAGTTGTCGGGATCGACTCGCTTTGCCGCTTCTGATGGGCAGATCGTTTTGCCGGGGCCGCGCTGGTTGAGCAGGTCGGTGATGGCGCGCTCGAGCGCTTCGTCGGTGGGCGAGAGCTTTTTCTGGCGGCACGACTTGGAGCAGTACTTGACGGTGTCCCAGTCGCGCTCCCACTTCTTGCGCCACTCGATCTCGCGGCCGCAGACGATGCAGATCTTTGGTTCGGGCTTGGACGAGTCTGACTTCGGCATGCTCAGGGCTCGAGCCAGGTTGAGGTGTAGCCGCCATCGGTTCGCGTGAAGCGGGCGCGGAGGTGGCCCTGGTGGCGGAGCCAGAGCCAGTCGATCTCATCAACGCGGGTGGTGACGACGGCGAAGTTCGCGCGGCCCGCTTCCGATTCTTCTTTCGTCGGGTCGCGCGATTCGAATTCGGTTGGGAGGTTCGGTGTGGGCGTGTCGGACTCGGTCGAGGGCGGAGCGGGCGCGAGGTAGCAGCGCCGGCTCATGAGGCGGGTGTTGGCCCACGCCTCGTCCGCGAGGGCGTCGTCGGTGTGAATGGTCGCTATCGAGCGGACGCGGAGCTGTCGTTTGGAGCCCTTGTCGTAGAAGTGCCAGAGGACGGTCGGCCGTGCCCCAAGGTGCTTGAGCTTCGGGCTGCGGGCGTCGGTGTGGAAGCGGAGTTCACCGGCGTCGCGGTCGGCGGCGCGGAGGACGACGGTCCGGGCGGCGGGGAGGCCGTCCGGGTCCACGGTGGCGATCACGGGCAGGTGATAGGCGTGCTTTCGGTCCGCTTTGCCGCGGACGAGGTCGGCCCAGCAGTCGTCGAGGATGGTCTCGAGCGACGGCGGCGGACTCCCCTTGTCAGGTTGCTTGTCGGTCACACCGGAGTCTTCGCGGGTCAATTCGGGACGGCAAGGGAGCCGGCGCTCGATTGAGCGAGGGATCGGCCGATCAAGCCGTACCATTGCGGGTTCGGTGCCGTGTGTATCGGACGTGCCCGTCGCAGCGAACCGTGCTGATATCAGGAGAACGCGGGCTTGATGCTCACCTCGATCATCGTGCTGGGGACCATGGCGGCGGCAGCGCCGTGGATCAGCCGTGCGCTGGGGCGGTTTGCCGGGCCCCTGTTCGCGCTGGTCGCGGGCGGGATCTTCCTGTGGTTCACGTCGTCGTTCGCGGCCGTGACGCAGGAGGGCGGGGCGATCAGCGAGGCGACGGCGTGGCTTCCCTCGTTCGGTGTCGATCTGGCGTTCCGGCTCGACGGGCTGAGCCTGCTCTTCGCAATGCTGATCACGGGCATCGGGTCGCTGATCCTTCTCTATGCCTCGGACTATCTCAAAGATCACCACCTGCGGCACCGCTTCTTTGCGTTCCTCATCGCGTTCATGACGGCGATGCTGGGTGTGGTGACGGCGGACAACCTCGTGCTCCTGTTTGTGTTCTGGGAGCTCACGAGTATGACGAGCTTCCTCCTGATCGGCTTCGATCACGACAAGGAAGAATCGCGCAAGAGCGCGGTGCAAGCGCTTCTGGTCACGGGTCTTGGCGGGCTGGTGCTGCTCGCGGGCGTGTTCCTGCTCGGCATCGCGGCGGGTAACGCCGCGGGTGTCCAGGGCGGGCTGTGGCGACTGAGCGAGGTGCTGGAGGTCGAGGGGCTGACAGAGCAGCCCTTGTTCCTCGGTGCGATGATCTGTCTGCTGGGCGGCGCGTTCACGAAGAGCGCGCAGTTCCCGTTCCACTTCTGGCTTCCCAACGCGATGGCGGCCCCGACGCCTGTGTCGGCGTATCTGCACAGCTCGACGATGGTCAAGGCGGGCGTCTACCTCGTCATGCGGCTCAACCCCGCGTTCGACGACTCGCTCGCGTGGTCGTGGACGCTCGCGGGCTTCGGCGCGACGACGATGGTGGTCGGCGCGGTGCTGGCGGCCCGCGAGACGTACTTCAAGAAGGTCCTGGCGTACTCGACGGTGTCGAGCCTCGGGATCATGGTGATGTTCACGGGCGTCTCGGGTGAGATCGGTGCGGAAGCGGCAGTCGGCTACCTGCTCGCGCACGCGCTGTTCAAGGCGTGCCTCTTCCTGATCGCGGGCTCAACGACGCACGCGACCGGGAGCAAGGACATCGAGACGCTCGGCGGCCTCCGCAGGGCGATGCCGTTGACGGCGGCCGCGGCGTTGATCGGCGGGCTGAGCATGGCCGGCGCCCCGCCGCTGCTCGGGTTCGTGGGCAAGGAACTCCTGCTCAAGGCGACCACGCACCCGCCGGAGAGCTTCATCCTGTGGAAGAAGGCGGTCGTGCTGACCGGCATGGTGACGGTCTCGGCCGTGCTCACGGTGATGGTGAGCGTGCTGGTTGGCTGGCGTCCGTTCTTCGCGAAGCCCAAGCAGGGTGAGCCGGCCGAGGCGCACGCCTTGTCATGGCGGATGGTGACACCGCCCGTCGTGCTGGCACTGCTGACGCTCGTCGGGCCGCTCGTGCCGAGGTTCTTTGCCGCGCCGCTCATCGAGGGCGGCATGGCGTCGCTCGGGCACCCGGCTGAGTACCCGATCAAGATCGCGTTGTGGGACCTGATGTTCCCGTTCGCGAAGTTCAGCGCGGCCTTCGCATTGAGCATCGGCGCATTGTTTGTGGGCACGTGGCTCTACCTGATCCGTGCAAGGTGGCGGCCGACACTGCAGAAGACGCTCGCCCTGATCAACCCGATCTCGCCGCTCACCAACTACGACCGCGTGCTCAAGGGCACGCTCGCGTTCGGGCGCTGGCAGACGAAGGTCGTGCAGTCGGGCAAGCTGAGCCGGTACGTCACGGCGATCGTGCTGACGACGGTGGGCTTGTCGGCGTGGGCGCTGATCCGCTCGGGCGACCCGATCCAGGGCTACGAGAACTCGGGCAGGACGTTCCTCGATGTCACGCTCCTCGTGCTGATGGCGATCGGCGCGGTCGCGAGCACGCGGTACCGCTCGCGTCTGGCGGCGATCGCGTCGCTGGGCGTGGTGGGCTACTGCGTCGCGGTGATCTTCGTGGTGCTGGGCGTGCCCGATATCGCGATGACGCAGTTCTCGATCGAGACGCTGACGGTCATCATCTTTGTGCTCGTGATCTACGCGCTGCCGCGGTTCAACGTGTACTCGGGCGGCGGGCGGCGGATCTTCGACGCGGGCATCGCGCTCGCGTTCGGCGCCACGGTCACGGTGCTCGTGCTGACCGCGCAGGGCAACAGCACGCTCGCGACCGCGACGCAGGCCGGCCTTACGCCCATCAGCCAGACGCTGGGCGAGCTGAGCTACGTCGAGGCGTTCGGCAAGAACGTGGTGAACGTGATCCTCGTGGACTTCCGCGGGATGGACACGATGGGCGAGATCACAGTGCTCGGCATCGCGGCGATCGGCATCTTCACGCTGCTCAAGCTGCGTCCGGAGTCGCAGACGGCGGGCACCGCCCCGCTGCCGCGGCTGACCGAGTCGCCGGCGGATACGAAGTCGAGATCGATGCCGAACTGGATGGAGGCCGAGCAATGATTCGCGGAGGCATCCATGAATAGCCTGATTTTCCAGACCGCGGCGCGGACGCTGCTGCCTCTGTTGCTGCTGTTCAGCTTCATCATCCTGATGGTGGGGCACAACGAGCCGGGCGGCGGGTTTGTCGGCGGGCTGGTCGCTGCCGGCGCGGTCGCGATGTACGCCATGGCGTTCGGTGCCCCCGAAGCCCGCGCGCTCATCCGCATCAAGCCCGGCAAGCCCATCCCGCTGACGACGATCATCGGTGTCGGGCTCGCGATGGCCTACGGCAGCGCGATCATCGGCACGCTCGCCCACGGCGGCACCTTCATGGAGGGCTGGTGGGGCAAGCTGCCGTTCGCGATCGGCGGGCTCGAGAAGATCGGCACGGTCGTGCTGTTCGATATCGGCGTGTACGTGACGGTGTTCGGTGTGGTGCTCATGATGCTCTTCGAGCTCGAGGAGGCCCGCCGATGAGCTTCCTGCTTGCGTGCACGATCGGGATCCTGTTCGCGACCGGCACCTACATGCTGCTGCGGCGGAGCTTCGTGAAGCTGATCATCGGGCTGGGCCTGATCGGTCACGGCGCGAACCTGCTGATTATCACGGCCGCGGGGATCAACACCGAGATCGTCGATGAGACCGGCGCGATCGTGGAGATCCGCGGGCGGCCGCCGTTGATCGCCGAGGGCGAGGACGTGCTCGGCGCGGGCGCTGCTGACCCGATCCCGCCGGCGCTGATCCTGACGGCGATCGTGATCAGCTTCGCGATCGTGAGCTACACGATCGTGCTCGTGAAGCGGACGTACCAGGAGGTCGGGACGGACGACCTCAACCAGATGACCGCGACGGACCTGACGCTGACGGACGCTCCGGAGGAGCCGAGCCAAGCCGAGACCGGTTCGACGGAGGTGGCCGCCTGATGTCTCCAGAAGGACTCGCCACCCTGGTGCCGGTGCCGATCATCACGCACTTCGTGACGGCGGTGATCTGCATCATCCTGTGGGGCCGCACATCGGCGCAGCGGTGGCTCTCTGTTGTCGGCACGATCGTGGCGTTGATGACGTCGTCGGTGCTGCTCATCGGGCACGCCTCGGGCGACGTGATCACGCCGGTCTACGTGGGCGGCTGGGCCGCGCCGTTCGGCATCACGCTGGTTGTGGACCTGTTCAGCGCGATCATGCTCGTCCTGAACGGGCTCGTCGGTCTGGCGTGCGTGATCTATGGCTTCGGCAACATCGATAATCGCCGTGAGCAGTTCGGCTACCACGTGCTGGTGCAGGCGATGCTCGGAGCGTGCGCACAGGCGTTCGTCGCGGGCGACCTGTTCAACATGTACGTCGCGTTCGAGGTGATGCTGATCTCGTCGTTCGTCCTGCTCACGCTGGGCGGCACGCGGGGCCAGCTCGAGGGCGCGATCAAGTACGTCGCGCTCAACCTCGTCAGCTCGACAATTTTCCTGATCGCCGTCGGCCTTCTCTACGGCATGATCGGCACCTTGAACATCGCCGACATGGGCGAGCGGCTCACCGCGGCGGAGAACCCGCGGGCGGTGAGCGTGATCGCGGTGCTGTTCGTGGTCGCGTACGGCATCAAGGCGGGCACGTTCCCGCTGTTCTTCTGGCTGCCCGCGAGCTACCACACGCCGCCGTCGGCGGTGAGCGCGCTGTTCAGCGGGCTGCTCACGAAGGTCGGCGCGTACGCGATGATCCGGGTCTTCTCGGCGGTGTTCGTCGCGGACCGGGCCTTCACGGGCGAGATCATGATCTGGATGGCCGGCGCGACGATGCTCGTCGGGGCGCTCGCGGCCGCGGTCCAAGGTGAGATGAGGCGGGCGCTGTCGTTCCAGCTCGTCAGCTCGATCGGCTACATCGTGATGGGCCTCGGTGTCGCGCTGGTCGCGTGGGACAAGGCCGATGACCCGACGCTCTCGGGCGAGGCGTCGGCCGCGCTACGGGCGGCGGGCACACTCTCGATCGCGGGCGCGGTGGTCTACATCGCGCACCACATGATCGTGAAGACCAATCTGTTCTTCTTCGCCGGGCTCGTCCGGCGGATCTTCGGGCACGGCGAGATCGCGCGGCTCGGCGGGCTCTACAAGTCCCACCCGATGCTCGCGCTGGGCTTCCTCCTGAGCGCGCTCTCGCTCGCGGGCCTGCCGATCTTCAGCGGTTTCTGGGCCAAGCTCGCGCTGGTTCGCGCGGGGCTTGAGGCGGGCGGCTACTGGATCGTGGGCGTCGCGCTGCTGACCGGCATCGTGACGCTCTACACGATGGGCCGCCTGTGGTGCGAAGTCTTCTGGAAGGACGCGCCCGAGGACGCGAGCGATCGCACGAAGCTCTCGAAGGTCTCGGCCGGCGCGGAGCCGCCGCCGCGGACAGACGGCCGCTGGGGAGCCGCGCTGATGGGCGGTCCGGCGATCGCGATGACGGCGCTGACGATCTACATCGGGCTCGCGCCCGCGGGTCTGTTCGGTGTCGCGGAGAAAGCGGGTGCGCAGCTCGCCGATCGGTCGCAGTACGTCTCCGCGGTCCTGCCCGAGGCGTACCTCGCGGAGCTGCGGGCGGACATCGTCCGGGTGATCGCGGCACGCGAGGCCGAGAACGCGGGCGAGATCGACGGCGGCTCGGCGCTGGCCGACGTGCCGACCGACAGGGAGGTCAACGAATGAGCATGTTCATCGCGAACGTCCTGCTCGCGCTGCTGTGGTCGCTGATGTTCGGCGAGTTCACGCCGCAGAACTTCCTGATTGGCATGGTCGTGGGGTTTGTCGCGCTGCGTCTCGGCACGGTCGGGATGGCGCGGGCGACCTACTTCCGCAAGATCTCAACGACTATCTCATTCATCTTCTACTTCCTCGCGCAACTCGTCATCGCGAACTTCAAGATGGCGGCCTACACCCTCGGCTCGACGCGGCAGCTGCGGCCCGGCATCCTCGCGATCCCGCTGACCGAGGGCATGACCGACCTCGAGATCACCGTGCTCGCTAATGTCATCACGCTCACGCCCGGCACGCTGAGCATGGACGTGAGCGACGACAAGACCACCCTGTATGTGCACTACATCCACGTGGAAGACAAGGACGAGGCGGTCCGCGAGATCAAGGACGGCTTCGAACGCCGCCTGCTCGCGTTGACGCGCTGAGAACAGATACGATAGATCCGGAGCCCTCACGCAAAGGCCGAACGATGATCCTCGAAAGCGTTGACAATCCGATCCTGGGCGTGGTGATCGCGATCACGGCGGGCGTGCTCGCCGTCGGGATGCTCATGGCGGCCTACCGGCTCATCAAGGGCCCGTCGCTGCCCGACCGCGTGATCTCGCTCGACCTGATCGGCACGCTCGCGGTCGGCGTGATCGCGCTCTACACGATCGTCTCGGGTCGCCGCGAGATGCTCTCGGTCGCGATCGTGATGGCGCTGATCCTGTTCCTCGGCACCGCGGCGTTCGCGACCTACCTGCACCGGAGGGCGCGGCCGTGATCGGTTCGACCTTCCTGCTCGCGCTCGCGCCCTCGGGCGATTCGTCGAAGGGCGACAGCGACGGCTCGCACGGCGGCTACACCGACCTCGGCGAATGGGTCGGCGACGTGCTCGCGCCGCTCTACCGGTCGGGCGAGGACCAGCTCGGCATCTCGGGCGTGATCGTCGCGTTCCTGCTGCTCGCCGGCGCGTTCTTCAGCCTCGTCTCAGCGATCGGCATCGTGCGGATGCCCGACCTCTACACCCGCATGCAGGCGGCGGCGAAGTCCAGCACGCTGGGCGTCACCTGCCTCGTGCTCGCGGTCGCGTTCCACTTCTCCGCGTCGCCCGTCGCGCTGACGGTGGCGGTCGAGACGGTGCTGATCCTCGTCTTCATCTTCCTGACAACGCCTGCCTCAGCCCACCTGATCGGCCGCGCGGCGTACTTCGTCGATGTCCCGCTCTGGGAGCGGACCGCGCACGACGAGCTTGCGGGCTGCTATGACACGCCGAACCACGACATCAGCAAAAACCAGCGGCTCACGCCCTCGGCGTCGTCGCCCAAGGACACGGTCGAGCCGCAGCGCGCGACCGGCTGAGACCGTCCTCAGTTCTGTCCGTCGTCCTCGCCGGGCGGCGTGCCGTCCCGCGGTCGGCGGCGCTCGGTGCGGATCGCGAGCTCCTCGGCGTAGCCCTCTTCGATGAAGGCGTAGGTGTAGCCCGGCTCGATCCGGATGGTGTT
The DNA here is from genome assembly GCA_038746265.1 of Planctomycetota bacterium. Classification (GTDB taxonomy): domain Bacteria; phylum Planctomycetota; class Phycisphaerae; order Phycisphaerales; family UBA1924; genus JBCBKP01. The sequence continues at coordinate 1,350 of JBCDKU010000029.1, read as the reverse complement.
GTCGATCGCGAAGCTCGAGCGCGTCGGGCGGGCATGCAGCTGCACCGCGTCGATCGGCCGAGCGGAGACGGGGCCGAACGACCGCGTCTCGCCGGGCCGGACGCTGCCCGAGGCAAGCCGCGAGTCCTCACCCAAGAACACCCGCTGCTCGATCGCGACCGAGACATCAACGTTGGTGTCGTTGAAGACCTCGACCTCGAAGGTCGGCACGCATCCGCCGAGGAGCAGGCCCGTCGCCGCCGCGGCGAGGACGCGCTTCATCGATCGAGCTCCGCCGCCACGATGTTGAGCGAGCCCAGCACCGCGACGATGTCGGCGAGCATGTGGCCCTCGATCAGCTTGGGCATGAGCTGGTAGTTGATGAAGCTGGGCGGGCGGGTCTTGACGCGCCACGCGCGCGGGCCGCCATCGGAAACGATGTAATAGCCCAGCTCGCCGTTGGCGGTCTCGCACGCGCCGTACGCCTCGGCGACCGGTGGCTCCCAGCCGCGGTTGGACATGATCAGCTCGAAGTGCTGGATGAGGCCCTCGATGGAGCCGTAGACCTGGCCCTTCTCGGGCTTGGTCATCTTTCCATCGGCAAACGTATCGATCGGGCCGCTCGGAATGTTGTCGATGAGCTGCTCGATGATCTTGACCGACTGATACGCCTCGTGCAGGCGGACCTGGAAGCGCTCATAGACGTCGCCCTCGACGCCGATCGGAACGCTGAACTTCACGGCCTCGGCGCCCTGCCCGTCCCAGTTGTCCTTGTAGCACAGGTACGGGTCGTCCTTGCGGAGGTCGCGGACGACGCCCGACGCGCGGGCGATCGGGCCCGTCGCACCCCAGCCGATCGCGTCCTCCTTGGAGAGCACGCCGACGCCCTGGGTGCGGTCGATGAAGATGCGGTTGCGGCTCAGCAGCCCGTCGATGTCCTTGAGGGCCTGGTCGAGGTCGTCGCGGAGGAAGTTCTTGACGAGCGTCTTGAAGATCTCCTCGTCCGGGAGGTCCTGCATCGCGCCGCCGACGCGGGTCCAGTCGGGGTGGTACCGCTGTCCCGAGATGTAATCGCAGATGTCGTAGATCTTCTCGCGCGGGTTGAAGCCGTAGAGGAAGCCGGTGAACGCGCCGAGGTCGAGCGCGGCCGCGCCGAGGCAGAGCAGGTGATCCTGGATGCGGGCCATCTCCGCCATGATCGTGCGGAGGACCTTCGCGCGGGGCGTCAGATCGATGCCGAAGAGCGTCTCGACCGCGTGGTGCCACGTGATGTCGTTGGCGATCGGCGAGAGGTAGTTCATCCGCGACACGATGGTCACGTACTGGTTGTAGTCGAGGTGCTCGCCGAGCTTCTCGAAGCCCGAGTGCAGG
>JBCDKU010000028.1:0-30026 GCA_038746265.1 Planctomycetota bacterium | reverse complement strand
TCGAGATGATCTGCGCATCGTGCCGTCGCTGCCGACAGCAAAGAGAACGAGCCCGCCGCACATGCCGACGCAGTGAAGGCTGCCGAGCAGGCTCGCGCCGAGGACGGCGACCGCGATGGCGAGGGGAGCTTCGGTCACGGCGCGCGGCCCTCGTTGGTCGGTGCGGCCCGCTCGGCTTCGCGGATCTCGTCCCAGCGGAGCGCGCGGTCGTAGTAGTCGTCCTCGACGGGCTGGCGGCTGATGCTGGCGGCGATGATCGTCGCGGCGCAGATGCAGGCGTTGAGGACGAGCAGGCCCACGACGATGACGGGCCACTGCATGCCGCTTGAGGTGAACTTACGGAGCATCGGGTGTGGCTCCTTCTGTTGGAACTGAACCGGAGATCGGACCGAGTAGTCGGACGGTTCTGGTTTGCTCGAAGTCGTTGTCGCTCTTGACAGTGAGCTGCGCTTCGTACGAGCCTCTGCCGGCCGCGAAGACGCCCGCCTCGGCGAACACGCGGAGGCGGAGCGAGCGGGTCTCGCCCGGGGCGAGGTTGGCGGCGTCGTCCTGGGTTTCGAGGCGGACGGCATCGTTCTCGCTTGCGACGGTGAAGGTCGCGGGCTCACTCGCGCGGTTGGTGATGCGGAGGCGGATCTGGTTGGTGACCTCGCCGGAGGGGAGGACGTAGAAGGGCTGGCCGACGTCGCGGATGAAGCGCAGGTCGGCCGACGCGCGCGACGTCGTGAGGACCAAGAGCGAGGTGATCAGGACGGCGAGGATCGCGGGGTAGACCGCCATGCGGGGGCGGAAGAAGCGCGAGCGTTCGCCCTCGAGGACGGACTGCGAGGAGTAGCGGATCAGGCCCGGATCGCGACCGAGCTTGTCCATGACGGTGTCGCAGGCATCGATGCAGCGGGCGCAGTGGATGCACTCCATCTGCAGGCCGTCGCGGATATCGATGCCCGTGGGGCAGACCTGCACGCAGCGGTTGCAGTCCACGCAGTCGCCGGTCTCGCTTGCCGCGGCATCGGATTCGACGATCTTGAGCGAGAGATCGGCTTGTGTGTTCTTGCTCTTCTTCACGGGCCCGCGCGGCTCGCCCCGCCTCGCGTCGTAGCCCACGATCAGCGATTGCCGATCGAGAAGCACAGACTGGAAGCGGCCGTAGGGGCAGACCACGAAGCAGACCTGCTCACGGAAGAAGCCGAAGTCGGCGAGCATCGCGGCGGTCACGAAGAGCACAAAGACAAAGCCCACCGGGTGGATCCACGGCGGCTGCAGCGACCAGCTGTATACGGTCTGCGCACCGACGAAATAGGCGAGGAACGTGTTCGCAAGATGGAAGCAGATCAGGCCGAAGAACGCCCAGCGCAGTATCTGACGCGGGGCGTTCGGGAGCCTCGAGAGCGCGCCGCGGAGGCCCGCCTTGCCCTTGCCGTCGAACAGCCGGGCGATGGGGCGGAAGAGGAACTCCATGTACACCGTCTGCGGGCAGCCCCAGCCGCACCAGACGCGGCCGAACATCGCGGTGGCGAGGAAGACGCTCACGATGATCGTCAGCGCGGCAAGCGCGAAGACGAGCGTGTCTGTGCGGATCAGCGTGAAGCCGAAGAAGTTGAACTCACCGGCTGCGACGTTCATCTGGAACAGCTGCCGGCCGTCCGCGCGGAGGTGCGGGAGGACGTTGAAGATCGCGATCAGGATCCAGGCGACGAGCAGCCGGCGGCTCCGGAAGAAGCCCGTGACCGGCTTGGGGTCGAGCCAGCGACGGGATCCGTCGGCGTTGAGCGTCGAGAGGACGCGTTCTTCTGGCTGGAGAAGGCTGCTCACGAGCGGATGTCCTTCCGGACGGGCTGCATCTGGGCGGTCAGTTCGAGCTCGGCGTCTGCACGAGGTTGCCGTTCTCGTCGAGCGTGGGCCACGGCGGGATCTCCTCGCCGACACGGAGAGCCTCCGTCACGATCTCGTTGGTCGGCAGGTTCTGCCCGCGGAGACTCGCGACGTAGGCGGTGACGAGCGCGATCTCGTTCTCGTTGAGGATCGTGCGGTGCGCGGGCATCGCCTGGTCGGGCGTGCCCGTGATGACGAGCTCGGTGATCTCGGCGAGGCTCGTGACGTTCTTGTAGATCTCGTCGGTGAGGTTGGGGCCGACAGAGCCGTTGCCCTCGGCGGTGTGGCAGAGGGCGCAGTTCTTGATGAAGACGGCCTTGCCCTGATCGAGCCAGACTTCCTCGTTCATGATCCGGACGATCTTCTCGTCGCCCGCCTCGAGCTGGCTCAGCTCCGCGAACTGCTCCTGAAGCGCGATCGCCTCGGCCATGTGGTGGCGGTCGGCGAGCGGCTTGATCATCGTGGACATGTGATAGATGAACACATACCCCAGGCTGAAGACCACGCAGGCGAAGAAGATCATGTACCACCAGCCCGGGGTCGGGTTGTCGTATTCCTGGATGCCGTCGTAGTTGTGGTCGGTCAGCTCGTCGGTGATGGCGGAGTACTCCGCGGGCGAGGTCTGCTGCTCCTCGAGCGCGGCCTGGCGCGCACGGACGCGGTCGTAGTACTCGTGTTCGAAGGCCCAATCGCCCTCGGCGTCCTCGGCGGTCACCTTCGGCTCGCTCGGCTTGCTCGCGTTGTCGCGCGTGCGCTTGACGAAGTCGTCGTAGCCGAGGATCTGCTTGTCGGCGCGGTCGTTGATGTTCTCGTCTCGGGCGATCATGACGCGATCTCCTCCGGGGTGGGCACGGGGAGGGGCCGCGTGCCGTCATCGAGCGGCAGCTCGCCGCACGTCTGCATCTCCTTGGCGCTGCTCCGCGCGACGCGGAACGCCTGGATCAGGAAGGCAAGGGTGAATCCGACAAGGCCGATCGTCGGGAAGATCCACAGACCGAACGTGCTGATGAGGTCGGAGAGCTTCACGGTGCGGCTCCTTCCTGTGCGCCGTCATCCTCGACGCTCTCGGGCTCAGCGCCCGGCATGAGCAGGGCCGTGCCGACGTCCTCGGGGTCCTTATAGATGTCGGTGCCGAGCCGCTGGAGGTAAGCGATGAGCGCGACGACCTTGGTCTCGGCGAGCTCGTTCGCGTCGAGCGCCGTCTCCTGCGCCACGATCTGGTTCGCGACATCGAGCGCCTGGGCCCGGGCGTGCTCGACGGCGTTGTCGTCAAGCAGCAGGTCGCCGTAAGGGGCGCCGAGCATCGCCATCGCATCGACGCGACCCTGGATCTCGGGGAAGTTGACCTTCTGCTCGAGCAGCCACGGGTAGCTCGGCATCACCGAGTTCGCGTTGATGTCGCGCGGGTTGTTGAAGTGGCGGTAGTGCCAGATCGCGCTCGGGTTGGTCACACCCTCGCGTGCGAGATCGGGCCCGATGCGGCGGCTGCCCCACTGGAAGGGACGGTCGTAGACGAACTCGCCCGGCTTGGAGAACTCGCCGTACCGCTCGGTCTCGGCGAGGATCGGGCGGATCATCTGCGAGTGGCAGTTGTAGCAGCCCTCGGCGACGTAGATGTCGCGCCCGGCGAGCTCGAGCGGGGTGTAAGGCTCGACCGTCTTGATCGACGGGACGTTGGACTGCACGAGGAACATCGGGATCGCCTCGGCGAGTGAGCCGATCGCGACCGCGCCGAGGGTGAGCACGGTGAAGAACAGCGGCAGGCGTTCCCACTTGCGGTGCCACTTGCCCTGGCGGAAGCGGTCGATCGCGTGCGCGGTCGCGGGGTACGCGGGGCCGAGGCGGCTGGTGGCCTTGCCGTCTCTGTAGCCGGTCTTCTTGAGCGGCGCCGCTTGGGCGGTCTGCGGGGCGTACTTCGCGGGCCGGCTGCGCCAGGTCTTGAAGGCATTGATCGCGAGCATCACAACGCCCGCGACGTAGAGGGTGCCGCCGAGAGCGCGGAGCCAGTACATCGGGAGCAGCTCGACGACGGTCTCAACGAAGTCGGGGTACATCAGACGGCCCGAGGCGTCGAACGCGCGCCACATCATGCCCTGCGTGATGCCGGCGAAGTAGATCGGGATGATGTACATCAGGATGCCGATGGTGCCGATCCAGAAGTGGGCGCTGGCGAGCTTGGTGGACCAGAGCTTCGTCTGGAAGAGCTTGGGCAGCAGCCAGTAGCACATGCCAAAGGTCATGAAGCCGTTCCAGCCGAGCGCGCCGGCGTGGACGTGGGCGATGGTCCAGTCGGTGTAGTGGCTTAGGCTGTTGACGGACTTCACGCTGAGCATCGGGCCCTCGAAGGTCGCCATGCCGTAGAACGTGACGCCCACGACGAAGAACTTGAGGACCGGATCGGTGGTGACCTTGTTCCACGCGCCGCGGAGGGTCATCAGCCCATTGATCATGCCGCCCCAGGAGGGCATCCAGAGCATGACGCTGAAGACCATGCCGAGCGTCGAGGCCCACTCAGGAAGCGCGGTGTAGTGCAGGTGGTGGGGGCCCGCCCAGATGTAGATAAAGACCAGGCTCCAGAAGTGGATGATCGAGAGCCGGTAGCTGAAGACTGGACGCTGCGCGGCCTTGGGCATGAAGTAGTACATGAGCCCGAGGAAGGGCGTCGTCAGGAAGAACGCCACGGCGTTGTGTCCGTACCACCACTGCATCAGTGCGTCCTGAGCGCCGGCGTAGACCGGGTAGGACTTCATCACGAGATCGATCGACGGGGTCTCGCCCGTGCTCGCCCAGTGGACGATGCCGACCGGGATCCAGAGGTTGTTGAAGACGTGGAGCATCGCCACGGTGACGATGGTCGCGATGTAGAACCACAGCGCGACGTACATGTGGCGCTCGCGGCGCTTGATCAGCGTGCCGAAGAAGTTGACGCCGAAGAAGCCGACCCAGACGACCGCGATCGCGAGGTCGATGGGCCACTCGAGCTCGGCGTACTCCTTGCCCTGCGTGATGCCAAAGGGCAGCGTGAGCGCGGCCGCGACAATGATCGCTTGCCAGCCCCAGAAGTGCAGCCGGCCCAGCAGGTCGCTGAACATGCGGGCCTTGCAAAGCCGCTGCGTCGAGTAGTAGATCGCCGCGAAGACCGCGTTGCCCGCGAACGCGAAGATCGCCGCGTTGGTGTGCAGCGGGCGGAGGCGACCGAAGCTGAGCCACTCGACCTCGTAGAGGATGCGGAGCCAGTCGAACGCGGCCGGGAGCTTGTCCACGACGGTCGGCAGCACGAGCTGCAGGGCGATCACCAGCCCCGCGAGCGTCGCGACAAGGCCCCACGTCAGGGTCGCCAGCGTGAACATGCGGACGATCTGGTCGTCGTACTCGAAGGTCTCGAGCTGCGGCCGGGCGTCCGCCGAGGTCATCGGCTTCGTCTCGACTTTCGTCGCGAGGCGCGATCCGGTCTGGATGCCATCGCTGGCGGAGGCGCCGGTGGTCGGGGTGGACATGCTGAAGATCCCTCCGGTCTCAGGTGGCAGGACTAGGCGACCAGCAACTCATCAAGTCCGGTGAGAATAGCGACCTTCGAGTCCGACAATCAAGGGATATGCAGATGTCTTTTGCGTATTGAGACTCAGTATCAACGCTGAAATAGCGAGAAATGCCCAATCAGTTGCATAATCGCAGGTTTGTATCCCATTTTACTGATCGAGTTGTTGATCGAATGGTCGTCAAGAGATAGAGTCGAGCTATGCCTTCACTCGCGCCCGCCACTGGATACGCCGTGCTCGGTCTTGGCTACCTCGCCGCGGCCGCGGGCAAGCCGGCGTTGGTGCGGGACATCGCGTCGGCGTGCGATCTGCCCGCGCCGTACCTCGCCAAGACACTCAACCGCCTCGGCCGTGCCGGCATCGTCAAGACCCGGCGCGGCATCCATGGCGGGGTGAGCCTTGCCCGTGCCGCGGCGGAGCTGACGCTCTACGAGGTGTGCGAGGCCCTCGACGATCCGATCCTCGAGAACCGCTGCCTGCTGGGCACCGATGAGTGCTCCGAGCGGCGCGCGTGCCCCGCGCACGCCTTCCGCACGAAGCACCGCGAGCAGGCGATGACCTTTCTCAGGGAGACGACCATCGCGGACGTGGCGTCATTCGAAACCCAGCGGCGCTGGGCCGCACTGGCCTCGATGCAGCCCACAACGAACGGCAACAGCATCAGCGCCGGCTGAGCTGCTCCAGGCGTTGGGTCCAAAGCCGCCCGAAAGAGCGGCCTTTCCGGCCCGTCAGTCGAAGTGGAGCGGAGGCGACTCGAACGCCCAACCTCCAGCTTGCAAAGCTGGCACTCTACCAATTGAGTTACCGCCCCAAACGCTCTCGCGAGCGGGGCAGTATAGATCAGCCGGCACGCTGCGGATCGGGTTCCGGGCCTGCCGGGGCGGGCGATTCCGTCTCCGAGGCGGGGTCCGACACGGACGACGAGCCTCCGCTGAGCAGCGCGAGGTTCTGGATCATCGCCTGGGCGACGGTTCTGGTGAGCTTCTTCGCGGCCCGCGCCTCGCCCAGATCGTTGTCGCCCAACGAGCGCGAGAGCTTCGACACCGCGGCCTCGATCGCGCGGCGGGCGAGATCATCCGACGGCTCGGCCTCCGCCGGCGCTTCGGCGACCGTGCGGGGTGTCGCGGCGATGACGGTGTGAGGCTCGTCACCCATCGATGCCAGCGACCACGCGAGCGTGCCCGCGGTTGCGATCAGGCCGACCGCGGCGATCGGAGCCGCCGCACCGAGGCGGGCGGCGCTGGCCTGTTTGGCCGAGATCGTGCCGAGCACACGGCTGCGCATCTCGCTGTCCGCGATTTCGACGGATGAGGTGCTTCCGATTTCGCGCTCCGCGGCGCGGTCGAGCATGGTTTCGAGGTCGTTCATCGTGCAACCCCTTCAAGTTCGTCGGGCTGACGGTCGTCGTTCCCGAGCGCGTCGCGGAGCTTCGCGTGCGCCCGGCTGATCATCTGTCTGACCGCGGCATCGGACTTCCCGAGCGCCGCCGCGATCGCGTTGGAACCGAGCTGCTCGCCGTGGCGGAGCCAGAGTGCGAGCCGCTCTTCGAGCGGGAGCAACCGGTCGATGCGGCTCCAGAGGTCGTCCGTTGCCGGTGTGTCCGCGTTCTGTTGCGGCTGCTCGTCGCCGTGCCGGTTGAGGCGGAACATCCGCCGCCGGCGTTCGCGCGCCCCGTGTGTCCGGGCGACGCGGACCGCGATGGTCATCACCCACGGGTCGAGCGGCCGATCGGGATCGAACCGCCCGATCGCGCGCCATGCCTTCAGGAACACCTCCTGGGCAATGTCCTCGGGATCAGCGGAGCCCGTGCCCACGGTCCGGCGTGCGAGCGCGAGCACACGGCGTTCGTACTGCGTGACGATCTGGCCGAACGCCGCCGTATCGCCCGCCTGCGCCCGCCGGACGAGCGCGCCGTCTCGAGTGACGGCGTGCTCGCCCGGGTCGGTCGCGAGACGCACGTGGGGTCGTGCGTCTCGGTGGGGGGCGCGTTGGACGGCGATGGTGTTCACTTCCGGCTCGGGACGTCCACAGTGAGGGCCGAGAGCGCCGCGGACCACTGGTCCTCGGGCAGCTCCTTGATCTTCTTAAGCTCTTCGATCTGCTTCTCGAGCTGGCGGATCACCCGCTCGATCGCGCGGATCGCGCTGCGCGGGGCGCCCTCGTCCTCGAGCTCCTCGATCTCGTCTTCGAGCTCCTCGATGGTGTCCTCGAGTTCCTCGATCGCGTCCTCGATCTCCTCGGCACGCGCGTCGGCCTCGTCTTCCCACTCCGCCTCTTCCTCGGCGACCCACTCCTCGAGATCAAACTCGCCGAAGTTCGCGGCCAGCGCGTCCTGGAGGTCGTCAGCAGACAGGAAGAGCGACGCGGTGAGGAACGCGCCGTCCGAGGAGATGTTCAGCCCGTCGATCAGGTCGCCGAACTGCTCGATCTCGGGCGGCATCGACATGCGGGCCAGGCCCAGGAAGCCGTTCGCGGTCTGCGAGAGCGCGTTGGCGGCCTTGCGGTCGCCCGTCTCGATGCTCAGGCGGGCACCGAGGCCGTCGTCCTCCTCGCCGAGGGTGAAGAAGGCGGACCGGATCTCGCCGATGAAGGGCGGCAGCTCGTCGCCCACGATCGCGGAGAGGTTTCCGACCGTGCCGTAGACCAGCGCGCCGCGGCGCGGCTCGGGGCCATCGAACCCGCCGCCGCGGAGTGCGCCGCGGACGAGCGAGGCGTCCTCACCGAGGATCACGCGACGCGTGCCGCGGCGGCCGCTCGTGTACGCGAACGCGCCCTCGCCGTCCATCGCGCCGACGTTCCAGCCGTTGGGTCCCTCACGGAAGCGGACCATCTGGCCGAGCTGATCGACGACGCGGTCGAGCGCGTCGGTCGTCTCCATCATTACGACCGCTTCCTCGTCCTCGATGTCGAAGCCGACGACGGTGATGCTGAGGATGTCCTCGACCGGGTTGATGCCCATCTCGCGGAGCTCGCTCAAGCCGTCCACGTCAAAATCCGCGTCGGCGAGGCCCGCGAGCAGGCCGCCGAACAGGTCGGAGCCCGCGATCGCCTCGACGTCCACATGGACGACCAGCTGGGCGTCCCGGGGGATCGAATCGAGGTTGACCGGGCCCGCGACGGCGGCTCCGGACAGGGTCATCAGTGCCGCGGCGGCAGTCAATCGTGCGTTCATCTGCGGGGGCTCCTTCGTCTCACTCAGAGGGTGAACAGACTGGATCGTGCGGCGGGCCCCGCGGGCCTCGCCTGCGGGCACTACCCCGCCAACCGCGGCGCTGTGACAGGTTCATGGAAAAAGATCGCGACGGTTTTTGCTCGTCGGGCGGTTTCCGCACCGCGGGGCGGACAGTCGCCTCGTGACCCTCTACGATCTTCGCTCGGCCTGCAGGTGTTCAGAACGCCCGCAGGCCCCAGGACCGGGGGCGTAGCTCAGTCGGTAGAGCAGTTGGCTTTTAACCAATTGGTCGGGGGTTCGAGTCCCTCCGCCCTCATTTGGATGACGCGACCGCGATGACGACCTCCCTCGCGACGACGACCGGAGCCGCTGTCCTGCACGCCTGCTTCGCGGGCGGCTGCGTGAGGCTCTGGGCCGAGTCCGTCGCCGGGGCAGAGTCCGATCACGACGCCTCGCCCTCGGGCGGGGATCACCCGTTCACCCTCGCCAGAGCCGAGCTCGAGGAGCTCTTGGGCGTCACCTCCGCCGACGACCGCGGCGGTCAGGTCCAGCTCATTCTGCCGACGCTGCGGGGCGTACCGATCGCGAGCGACACCCTGCTCCGCCGTGTCGGCATGCTCGCGCCGCAGGAGGGTGTCGGGCTCGTCACCTGGACCGCCGACACGGTCGCGCTCTCGCCCGATCACGCCGCCGATGTGCTCGACCGCATCCTCGATGCCGAGCGGCACGCGCACGAATCCGAGAACGGGAACGGGCGTTCGCCGGCGATGTCGGCCAGCCCGAGCGTCGAGTTCTTCGCCGTGGTCTGCCGCTACGTCCAGCGGCTCCTGGGCCTGCACCGCTTCGTGCCCATGATGCGTCAGGACTCGGGCGGCAAACTCTCGGGCGTCTGGCTCCCGTGGCTCGCCGACGAGAGAACCGCCAAGGACATCGAGCGGATCGTGAAGGCGATGCCCGCCTCGGCGCGGGCTGTTGTCGATGGTCACGAGCACGACCCGTGGCGCATCATCGAGTCCTGCTGCGCGTGGATCGCCGACGCCTTTGCCCGCAAGGCGCTGATCGCCGAGGAGATGTTCGACACGGTCGAGGGCCGCGACGCCGAGGGCGACCCGCAGATCGCCTGGATGCACGGCCTGCTCGCGCAGGACGATCTGATCCCCTCGCCTCACCAGCAGCGGACCGAGATCGTCAAGCGTGTCCGCAAGTGGATCGGCTCGCTCGAGGAGCGCGGCCAGTCCACCGAGTGGCGCCTGCTGCTCCGCCTGAACGAGCCGCTGTCGGACGACCTGCCCGACCGCATGGACGACCCGGGCGATGACCTCATGTGGTCGGTCAGCTTCCACCTGCAGAACCAGGACGACGAGAACGTCGTCGTGGACGCCGCCGACGTCTGGCTCGCCAACCGCGAGACGATGGTGGTGGAGGGGCTGAGCCTCGAGAGCCCGCAGGACCTGCTGCTGGGCGAGCTCGGACGCGCAAGCCGGCTCTACAAGCCGCTCGAGGGCGCGCTCGACGACGCCGAGCCGATCGAGATCCTGCTCGACACCAAGAAGGCGTACGAGTTCTACCGCGAGCACAAGCCGCTCCTGATCGAGCAGGGCTTCGGCGTCGAGAGCCCGGCCGGCTGGGACTCGCCCGCGGGCCGGCTCGGCGCGAAGCTCCGCATCGACAGCGCCCCGCTCGAGCAGATGATGGATACCGGCTCGGGCGTGCAGGGCCACGCCGGCCCGCAGCTCGGGCTCACCGCGCTCGTCGGCTACCACTGGGACATCGCGATCGGCGACACCACCCTCACGCTCAACGAGTTCGAGGAGCTCGCGGGTAAGTCGAGCCCGCTCATCCGCATCGGCGGCCGCTGGGTCGAGATCCGGCCCGAGGACGTCAAGAACGCCGTCGAGTTCATCCGCGCCAACCCGGGCGGCGAGATGAAGCTCGCCGAGGCCCTCCGTCTTGCTTATTCGACCGACCCCAAGCAGGCGGGCATGCCCGTCTTGGGCATGTCCGCGACGGGCTGGGTCGCCCAGATCCTGGGCGGCGCCTCGGGCGACGCGCTCGAGTCCTCGGCCGAGTCGGGCGAGCCCACGCCCATCCCGATCGTGGACACCCCCGAAGGCTTCCACGGCACGCTCCGCCCCTACCAGCAGCGCGGCCTGTCCTGGCTCGCGTTCCTCGAGCGCTTCGGCTTCGGCGGCTGCCTCGCCGACGACATGGGCCTCGGCAAAACCGTCCAGCTCCTCGCCCTCATGGTCCACGAGCGCGAGCAGGCAGAGAAGCAAGACCCGCCCGCGGCCGTCCTGCCCACGCTGCTCATCGTGCCCATGTCGGTCGTCGGCAACTGGGTCCGCGAGGCCGGCCGTTTCGCGCCGCAGCTCAAGGTCCTCGTTCATCACGGCGTGGACCGCCAGATGGGCGACGACCTCGTGCACGCCGCCAGCGAATCCGACATCATCGTCACGACCTACGCGCTCGCCAACCGCGATCACGACGTGCTCGACCGCATCCCGTGGGGCCGCGTTGTCGTGGACGAGGCGCAGTTCATCAAGAACCCGTCGGCCAAGCAGTCCGTCGCGGTCCGGTCGTTCCAGGCGGAGCGCCGCATCGCGCTCACGGGTACGCCCGTTGAGAACCGCCTGAGCGAGCTGTGGTCCATCATGGACTTCCTCAACCCGGGCTACCTCGGACCCTCGGGCCAGTTCCGCAAGCGGTTCAGCGTCCCGATCGAGCGCTACCGCGACGCCCATCGCGCCCAGCAGCTTAAGGGCCTCGTCCGGCCCTTCATTCTCCGCCGCGTCAAGACCGACCCGACGGTCGTCGCCGACCTGCCCGAGAAGCTCGAGACGCGCGAGTACAGCCACCTCACGAGCGAGCAGGCCGCGCTTTACGAGTCCACCGTCAAGCGCATGCTGGGCGAGGTCGAGGCAGCTGAGGGCATCCACCGCCGGGGCCTTGTCCTCGCGGCGCTGATTCGCCTCAAGCAGATCTGCAACCACCCCGCGCAGATGCTCAAGGACTACGACTTCAGCTCGGGCAAGGCGCCCGATCCGACGCGGTCGGGCAAGTGCATCCGCACGCTCGAACTGCTGGACGAGGTCCTCGCCGAGGGCGAGCGGGCGCTGGTCTTCACGCAGTTCCGCCAGATGGGCCACCTGCTCAGCGCGATGTTCCGCCACGAGCTGGGCCGCGAGATCCTCTTCCTCCACGGCGGCACGCCCCAGAAGCAGCGCGAGAAGCTCATCGAGCGCTTCCAGGACATGGGCGACAAGGCGCCGATCCTCATCCTGAGCCTCAAGGCCGGCGGCGTCGGCCTCAACCTCACCGCCGCCACGCACGTCTTCCACTTCGACCGCTGGTGGAACCCGGCCGTGGAGAACCAGGCGACCGACCGCGCCTACCGCATCGGCCAGACCCGCACCGTCCACGTGCACAAGTTCGTCGTCAAGGGCACGCTCGAGGAGCGCATCGATGAGATGATCGAGGCGAAGACCGAGCTTGCCGAGCGCATCATCGGTGCGGGCGAACGCTGGCTCACCGAGCTCGACTCGAGCCAGCTCCGAGACCTGCTCACCCTCCGCGCCGACGCGCTGGGCGACGCGGCCGAAGAGTAACGAGTCGCGAAAGCGAGCCCCTCGCGCGAGCGAGGGGTTGGATGCACGACGACGCTCGCCTCACGACGAGGGCTTGTGGGTGTCTCTAAACTTGCCGCATGGCGATCCAGTTCAAAGAGAAAACCCTCTCCAACGGCCTCACAATCATCGCGGAGGTCGAGCCCGCTGCGCACTCCGCCGCTGTCGGCTTCTTCGTCAAGACCGGCGCGCGCGACGAGGACACCCGCCTCATGGGCGTGAGCCACTTCCTTGAGCACATGATGTTCAAGGGCACCGACGAGCTCTCCGCCGACGACGTCAACCGAGGATTCGACGACCTCGGCGCGCGCAACAACGCGTTCACCTCCAACGAGATGACCTGCTTCTACGCGCACGTCCTCCCCGAGCACCTGCTCCCCGCGACCGAGCTCGTCGCGAAGATGATGCGGCCCGCCCTGCGCCAGGACGACTTCGATACCGAGAAGAACGTCATCCTCGAAGAGATCGCGATGTACGAGGACAATCCGTTCTGGGTTCTCTACGAGGAAGCCATCGACCGCCACTACCGCCCGCACCCGCTCCGGCACCGCGTCCTCGGCACAAAGGAATCCATCACCGATCTCAAACGCGACGAGATGATGGGCTACTTCACGCAGCGCTACTCCGCCGACAACACCGTCGTGAGCCTCGCGGGCAACCTCGACTTCGACCGCGCGTGCGACGCGGTGGAACGCCTCTGCGGCGACTGGGACCGCACCGGCGCCGACCGCGACAACACCGCGCCGAAGGTCAGCCGCGAGAAGTTCGAGATGTTCGACGACAAGGTCAGCCGCGGCTACCTGCTCGGCATCGCCGACGGGCCCAGTGCGCAGGACGACCGCCGCTACGCCGCCACGCTGGCAGCGCAGGTCCTCGGCGCGGGCGGTAACAGCAGGCTGCACTGGGCACTCGTCGAGACCGGCATCGCCGAGGAAGCGATGGCCGCCTTCGACGCCCACGACGGCTGCGGCAATACCTACGTCTACGCCTCGGGTGAGCCCGATCGGCTCGCCCCGATCGCCGACGCGATCGACAAGGAGATCGCCGAGCTGCCGGGCAACTTCGAGGCAGACGATCTCGAACGGCTGCGCTCGAAGGCGCTCACGGCGGCGACCGTCGGGGGCGAGAAGCCCCACGACCGCATGCAGCGGCTCGGGCGGCTCTGGACGACCATCGGCGAGTACCGCCCGCTCGAAGAAGAGCTCGACAAGCTCGCCGCGGTCACGGTCGAAGACTGCCGCAAGGTCGCAGAAGAGTTCCCGCTCAGCGACGCGACACGCGGCACGCTCCGCCCGGCACCGTGATGACTGATGTGAGGTCGTCGCTGTTCAAGCCGCGGCGGCGGCCTGATCGCCCGGCGACTGCAGCGCGAGGTGCACCACGTCGCCGCCGGCGGCCCGCGCCGCACGCACCGCATTCGCGGCGGCGGTCACGGCCTGCATCACCGCGTCGGGCAGCGCCGTCTCGACCTGCGCCACGCCCGCCGAGATGCGCGCCTCCGCAGCGGGTGGCTCGCCCGTGATTTCGGGAAGCCACCGCGTCCGCGAATCCACGATCTGCCGCACAAACGCGCCGGACGCGCGGGCCGCTTCCTCAACCGGCACGCCCGGCAGGATCACCGCGAACACCGCCTTCGAGAGCCGCGCCGAGAGCGCGCCGAGTGGCTCGAAATGCCGATTGAGAATCGCCGCCACCGCGATCGCGATCTCGTCCGAGACGTCCGGGCTGTGCGCCCGCTCGAGCTGCCCGAGCCCCTCGATTGCGAATTCGACCAGCGATAGATCCGCTTCATCAACAAGCGCCGTCGCGGTCATCCCGGTCAGCGCAAACTCGAATCCGGCGCGGTCCATGAGCCCCGTGATGGGATCGCGGTCGGCTGCGCCGTTCAGATTCGGGTAGAGCGCCTCGCCGCTGACAGCCTGCCGGGGCTCGGCACGCTGCATCGCGATGAGCTGCCGCTCTGCCTGCCGCAGCACGTCGTTCGGATCGGGCACCTTCCCGGTCTTGAGCCGGAAGACCGATGCGGCTTCCTTGGTCTGCAACACGATGCGGTTGAAAAGCTCGTCTGCCTCGTTCGGCCCGATCTTGAACCAGTCGTTGGCCTTCGCGTAGAACCGCCGGAGCATCGGCGTCGGGTCCGCGCTGTCGATCGCGTCGCACGCCATGTTGGCAAGCGCCACCGACCGGACATTCTGAAGACCGTCCACCGGCGCAGCGCTCGGACGCTCGTGATACCGGATCGGCAGCAGAAGCTGCCTCGGCAGCTTCCAGCGTTCGCCGATCATGGTGCCGACCTCGCCGTGCGAGAGCTCGAGCAGCTCGATCTCCATCCGCCCGAGTCGCGCATGGTCATCGCCCGCGAGCCTCATGATGTCGAGGTACCGCTGCCCAAGCCCCTTGTAGATCGCAAACATGCCCAGGTCCTGGAGCAGCCCTGAGATAAAGGTCTCGTCTGGGTCGTCCGCGTTGATCGCGATCCCGATCTCCTTGCCGCCCACGGCGGCAAAGAGCGACCGACGCCAGTACCGCTCAAACGGGAAGACGTCGTCCTCCGCGTCATCGACGGCTTCGATCAGCGAGAAGCCGAGGGCGAGGCTCTTCACGGGCGCGAGCCCGAGCAGCACGATGGCTTTCTGGATCGTCGCGCAGGGCTTCCGCAGCGCGTAGTAGCTCGAGTTCACCGTCCGCAGGATCTTGGCAGACAACCCCTGGTCGTTCTCGATGAGCTTCGCGAGCTCATCAAATGAGACGTCCGGGTTCGACGTCATCTCGATGACCCGCACCGCGACCGCGGGCAGCGTCGGGAGCGCCGGGCAATCGAGGATCTGTTGGACGAGCCGTGGATTCATGCCGTCTGCCGCTCCCAAGAGGGTGGGTGCAAGGACCCTCTGGAGAACTGAAACCCCGTTCTTGTCTACCTTCATTCAGGGAAGGCGAGATCAGTATCACTGGAGCTATCGGATTGAATCGTCTGTAACTTCAGCGCGACCTGGGTCAGTCGTCGCAACTCCGAGGCGTGAGGAAAGCACCCCAAAGGAGGGCGGTGAACGGCCGATCACCCGTGTCACCCATTGGTTCAGGAGCGCGACCGCGCGAGCCGCTGTTGGCCCGTTGAGCCCGTCCAAGCTCTCCGATTCCAGGGAGTTAATCAACGCGAGCGTCGCGATTCGGACACCCCAGTATCCCTCGCCGGGAGCACGGGGTGTGTGAGAGACCTCCCCGGTATCAGCGGCAATCCACGCGACACGCGAGCCGTCCGGTGCCTCAAAATATTGCCACGGCGGCATCACGCCGGTGTCGATCAGTAGGTCCCGCTGGAAGCGGGCCACCGCGACGATCGCCGCCTCCGGGACGCCCGCATCGCGGATCGATCCCAGGCACCGCATCAGCGCCTGGAACGACAATGGGTGCGGGTCCTCGTCGAGGATCAGGTGGGCCACGAGGTCAACCGCGTACAGCGCCAGCATCTGCGCGAGGTAGCTCGTGCGGAACGCGCGGGCGGTGTCCGTGACGTCCCAGGAGGCCAGCACCGCCAGCCCGGTCCTCTTGGGGTAGAGCACCACCTCGCCCCGGGCCAGCGTCTCGAAGCCGCCCGAGTACGGCGCCCGCTCGCGCTTCGAGCCCTTCGCGAGGCCCCGGATGATGCCCGAGCCGCGTGTAAAGAGGGTGACGACCTGGCTGGTCTCGGACCACTCGCGGTGGCGGAGGCAGATCGCGTCCTCGGTGATCGGTGGCACGCCGGAGGTTATGCGCCCGGCACCCCGCTCCCGATCCGTCGCCCGACCTGTCGCGCGCCCGATGGCCTGCCGACGGGCTACGCTGGCCGCCATGCGGTTCACCCTCGTCGATCGGGTCATCGAGAAATCCCCCACGCGGGTCGTGGCGATCAAGTGCGTCTCGCTCGCCGAGGAGTACTTGCAGGACCACTTCCCGAGCTTCCCGGTGCTGCCGGGTGTGATGATGCTCGAGGCGATGATCGGGGCGGCCCGCGAGCTCGCCGGCGAGCCGAAGCTCGTGCTTGGCACCGTCCGTGGGCTCAAGTACGGCCAGTTCCTGACCCCCGGCTCGACCGCCCGGATCGAGATCGAGCGGAAGGATCCTGACTCGCTGGCGTTCACGGGCAAGGTCATCCTGACGGGCGACACCGAGGCCACGGCGGCGGCAGGGAAGTTCGAGCTGCGGGCGATCCGGGGCTGCCGGGCGGGAACTGATGTGGGAACCGGGGCCGGCACTGGGGCGGGCGGCTCCTGAACGGGCGACGAACAGACTCGCGCGACTTGATCGCGTAGGCTTGGGGCTTCCCCGTTATCCGGCGTTCCGCGGATGGATCCGCGGCGGGTCGGGGAGGCGACAGATCAGCGGACGACGCAGGCCGGAGTGCAGACCGAATGGATCGCGACGAGATTTTCGAGAAGGTGCAGGGCGTGATCGTCGAGGCGCTGGCCGTCGATGAGGACGAGGTGACGATGGGGGCGACGATCTTCGAGGATCTCGGCGCCGAGTCGATCGACATCCTCGATATCAGCTTCCAGCTCGAGCAGGCGTTCGGCTTCAAGATCCAGCAGGGCGAGATGTTCCCCGAGGGCGTCATGAACGACCCGGAGATCGTCGAGGACGGCAAGATCACGCCCAAGGGCCTCGCGATGCTCAAGGAGCGCGCCCCGCACATCGACGCCTCCACGCTCGAGGACGACCCCTCGGTCGAGCGGATCCGCGAGATCTTCACGATCGAGACGCTCGTGAAGTTCGTGGAGTCCAAGCTCGAGGCGACGCCCGGCATGAGCGCCCCGGGCTCGGCGGGCGACTGATGCGGTGGATGTGGATCGACCGGGTGGTCGAGCTCAAGCCGCGCGAGAAGCTCGTCGCGATCAAAAACGTGAGCCTCGCCGAGGAGCACCTGCACGACCACTTCCCGGGCACGCCCGTGATGCCGGGCTCGCTGGTGGTCGAGGGCATGGCGCAGACCGCCGGCATCCTCGTCGGGCACGCCGAGGACTTCAAAGAGAAGGTCATCCTCGCGAAGGTCTCGCGGGCGCAGCTCGATCTTGACGCCGAGCCGGGCTCGCAGATCCGCTACACCGCCGACGTTCAATCGATGACGCCGCAGGGCGCGAGCACGAAGGGCACGATCGAGGTCCGCCTCGCGGACGAGACCGAGTTCCGCCCGATGGGCACGATCGATCTGATCTTCAGCCACCTCGACCAGAACATGGGCGGTGTCGCGTACCCCGAGCACAACTTCGTCTTCGGCGAGAGCTTCAAGATGCTCCTGCGGTCGAGCGGGATCGCGGTGCCGGGGGAGTGAGTCGGCTGGGCACCGGTTTGCCGGGCACCGGGGGATCAGGGACTCGGGATCAAGGATCAGGGTTGTGGCGTTGGGAATTGAACGAGCCCCTCGCGCGAGCGAGGGGTTGGATGCATGCGTGACCCCTCGCTCGCGCGAGGGGCTCGTTTTCTAGACGCTTTCGCGGACGAGCTTGTCGAAGAGCTCGACCGGGGCGCGATGCCCGGTCCACAATTCGAACTGAGCCGCGGCTTGTTTGACGAACATTTGCACCCCGTCGATCGTGCGGCACCCGCGCTCGCGGGCGGCTTTGAGCATCGGCGTCTCGGCCGGGGTGTAGACGGTGTCGAAGAAGACGGTGTCCTCATCGATGTGCGGCATGTCGGTGATGGGGATCGAGAGTCCGTCGGGGTCCGGGCCGTCGGTCATGCCGACGGGGGTGCAGTTGATGTAGAGGTCGGCGGGGTGGGGCGACTCGGTGCCTTTCTCGTTGACGCAGATCAAGCCGGCTCCCGAGATGTGTGTGAGTGCCTGTTCGAGATCCGACGCGAGGTTGATTGCTCGCACATAGTCCCGATTCTCGATCTCAACGATCGCGCCTTCGACTGCGAGCGCTGCGGCCGCGGCACGCGCGACACCGCCAGCCCCATAGATTTTCACTCTGAGCGAATCGAACGAACGATCGGGCAGCGCTGATTTGAGAACCTTGATGATCGCTGCCGCGTCGGTATTCGTCATCTGGCAAAGAACGGGAGGATCGTCGGATAGATCGACATCGAACCATTTGAGCATATTAACTGCGCCGATCGCTTCATCAACGCCGGGATTGATCGGTTTGATGCCGTAGTTCGCCGCGTGTTCCTTATGGGGAAGCGTGATGCTCGCGCCTTTAAAGTGAAGGCCGCGATGGCTCTCCAAGGCTCGGACCGTCGCGTCGAAGCTGACCGCGGAAGCCTCGCGGTCCTTCTCATCCGCCGCCACCGGCAACGGCAGATACACCCCGTCCCACCCAAGCTCTTCGAACCCCGCGTTGTGGATGAGCGGCGACTTCGAGTGGCTCACGGGCCAGCCGATGACGCCGTAGACCTTCGTGTCCTTGCCGATCTTGCGGAAGCGGTACATGCCGAGCAGCTCGCCGAGGATCGGCTGGCCCGGGGCGGTGGCGGCGGTGTCGCGGAGGCTGGCGAAGGTCAGGAAGCCGCCGAACTTCGGGGCGAGCACGCGGGACATGAGCCCGAACTCGCCCATGCCCAGCGCGATCGTCGGCTTGGGGGCGCGCCCGAGGATATCGAACAGCTCGAGGTTGTCGCGCAGGCTGCGCGCACGGAACGCGACCTTCACGATCGCGCACGCCTTCTCCTCGTATGCGGCGAGTAGCCTGCGTTCGAGGTCGGCGGGCCGTCCGTCGAAGTCGTGCGTCGAGAGGATCAGCCGCGTCGTGACGTCGCGCTGCTGCTTCGGATGCTGGACGCAGAGGTTGATCTTCTGCCGCAGATTCTTTGAGCGGTTGTAGGCCGCGAGCTCGACGTCGAGGTACGCCGGCGGGTGGTGCTGTCCTGATGAGGGGCCGTCGGCGCAGAGCTTCTCGAAGAGCGCCACCCGGGCCGAGTCGTCGCCGTCGTACTCGCCGCCCTCCCAGGTCGGGCGGCAGGTCAGGATCACGGGCAGAGGCGACTCATCGAGCAGGCGGCGGAGCTGGCCGAGCTGGTACGCCCCGCCGTCATCATCATCGCCGCCGTCAAAGAAGGTGTCGATCCGGAACTCGACGAGGTCGGCCCCGCCGTCCTTCGCGAGCTGCGCGTCTGACAGGGCCGAATCGATGTCTTCTACGAAAATGGAGACGCAAACGAGGGTGGGCATTTCCCAAGGGTATGGCAGGGGGACCACGCCCAATGACACGACTTACGCTTCCCGGCACATGGATGCCGCGACGCCAGTCCAGCCGAAGACCGAGCCGCACGCCGAGGGCGGTGATGCTGCATTCCTGAGGCGTCGCCGCGACCCGGTCGCAGCGGAGCTGCACCTGCCGGACGATCGGTTCGTGCCGATGCGAGTGGTCGATCTGGCGGCCGCGATCGCGGCGGATCCACGCACGTTCGGTGCGTTCGCGCGTGAGGCGACGGCGTTCGCGCACGCGCTCGACGCGGTGATGGACCAGGAAGTCACGGCCCTTCACCGCGAGCTCTCGGTGAAGTACGCGTGCATCAACCCCGACCGCGACACGATGCCGGGGCCCTGCACGTCGGTGGACAATGCCGACGAGGCGGAGCTCGAGGTTCTTCGCGGGCTGTCGTACGTCTTCGACAAGGCGAGCTACGAGAAGCTCAGCGATGTTCAGATCGAGTCCGCGGTCCGCGTCGCGAACAGCCACGGGCTCAAGGTCCAGGTTGATCCCGAGGGTGTCGAGTCGCTCTCGATCTGGGTCCGCGGTCGCGGCGAGATCACGCGGCGCAAGCGCACGATGCGCCACCCCGTCAAGGGCGTTGAGATCGAGCTCGAGGTCTACAAGCGCCTCGCCGTCGCGGCCCGAGTCACGGGTGAGGATGCGCTGCGCCTGAAGCTCTATCGCGAGATCCCGGTCGCGGATCTGGAAGCGCTCCTGCCGCACGCGCGGGTATCGATGTCGGTGCTCGATCGCGTGCAGGTCTTCGGGGGTGGGGCCGGGGCGCTTAGCGGCGTCGCGTTCAAGATCCCGGCGGTCATCGCGTCGGGCCTTGCGGGTCTCGCCTCGCTCGGCAGCGCGCTCGTGATCGGCTTCGGCGGCTTGGCCGTGAAGTCGTTCATGGGCTGGCGCCGCAACAAGCTCTCGCGTAGCGCACGGCGGACGCAGCACCTCTACAGCCAGCACATGGCCGCCAACGCCGCCGTGCTGGACGCGGTGCTCGTGCAGATCGAGGAAGAAGAGGTCAAGGAAGCGCTGCTCGCCTACGCCGCGATGTGGGCGACGGGGCAGGACACCGTCGAGGATCTCAGCGCCTGGGTCGAGCGTTGGCTCTTCGATCTCACCGGGCAGACGATCCGCTTCGATGGATCGGATGCGCTCGAGAGCCTCACGCGGCTCGGCCTCGTCGAGAACGGCAGGCCCGTGGACAAGCCGCACGTGCACGACTCGATCGAGCGGCTGTGGGGCTTCTGGCGCTCGCGGCAGACGGTCGGCTACCACCATGAGCGGATGGCCGAGTCAGCCGAGTGACCGCCGCGCGAAGAAGATGAAGTCGGTCGCGGGAGGCGTGCCGCCGAGCTTCTTGATAAGCATCGCGGTCTGACCCCGGTGGTACGAGCCGTGCGTGAAAACGTGCTCGGCGATCTCGTGTACCGTGTTCTCGAACGCGTCGCCCGAGGATGAGCGGTACCGGATTATCCGGTGCGGGTCGAGGTTCTGGGCGAGCTCGTCCTTCCAGTCCTGCGCGATCGCGGCGAGCGTGGCGCGCATCGCGGGGACGGAGCGCGGGCCCGGGAAGACTTCCAGATCGGTCGGGTTCGCCTGAATCCGCGCGAGCCAGACGCCGCGGGTGTTGATCAGGTGCGCGGTGATCGAGACGAGCCTCGTGTAGTCGTCCGAGTCGCTCTCGGGCAATGCCTCGATCGCGTCGAGCACCTGCCCGATCGCCCAGAGGTCGTAGTCCACGGTTCGTTCGATCCAGGCGAGGTCAGACATAGTGTGCCTCAGAGTTCGGCGAGTTTCTCTGCTGTGTCGTGCTCGATGAGCGCCTCGAAGAGCGGCCCCAGCTCGCCCTGGTCGAGGACAGCCTGCTTCTGGAACTTCTGGTTCAGCCGCTGGTCGGCGACGATGCCGTCCTGGTAGCGGTAGACGCGGACTTTTTCCGAGCGCTGGCCCGTGCCGATCTGGCTGTTGCGCTGGTCGGACCGCTCGGCGTCAACACGCGCGCGCTCGAGATCGAACAGCCGCGCCGAGAGCAGCCGCCGTGCCTTCTCGCGGTTCTGGTGCTGGCTTTTGGATTCCTGCATCCTGACCTCGATCCCGGTCGGCTCATGGATCAGGTGCACCGCGGTCGCGACCTTGTTGACGTTCTGCCCGCCGGGCCCCTGCGCGGTCGTGATGTGCTCGGTCACGTCGCTCGCCCAGTCGATCTTGACCTCGACCGCCTCGGGCTCGGGCAGCACCGCGACCGTCGCGGTCGAGGTGTGGATCCGGCCCTGCGTCTCGGTCGCGGGCACACGCTTCACCGAGTGCACGCCCGCCTCGAAGCGCAGCTCGCTGAACACGCCCTCGCCCTTGATGTTGACAACCGCGTGCCGCACGCCGCCCAGGTCGTCCGCGGTCGCGTCGAGCTCGTCCACAGACCAGCTCTTTGCCTGCGCGTACTTCTGGTACATCGCGAGCAGGTCGCGAGCCCACAGCGCCGCCTCGTCCCCGCCCGTCCCGGCCCGGACCTCCAGAATCACACTCCCGATGCGCCGGTCGTCGGACTGCACCAGCGCCGCCTTCACGGCGTCGAGCTGCTCCTCCGCCATCTTCTCGATGCGCGGCCGTTCTTCTTTCGCCATCTCCGCAAGCTCGGCGTCGTCCGAGGACTCCGCGTCCACCAGATCCGCCGCCTCGCGGAGCAGGTGCTTGTACCGCTCGTAGCCGGCCGCGACGGGCTCGAGTGCCGCCCGGCGGATGCTCAGATCGCGCAGCTTCTCGTGGTCGGAGACGATCTCCGGGTCCTCGAGGTCGCGCTCGATCTGGTGGTACTGGGCCGCGAGAGCATCGAGCTTCTCGGCGACGCGTTCTGGCAGGTCCGCGGGCATCGGGCCAGCGTAGGCGATACGAGTGGGCAGACCGGTCGAGTCAGCCGTCCCCGTACTTCTCGCCGTAATCCTTCATCCCCTCGACCCTGAACCCCTCGGGGCTGAAGTGGCCGTTGATCATCGCGCCGCCCGGGGCGGGCGTGAACAGCTCGATCGAGATCTGCTTGATCGGGATGGGCACGCCCGGGATCTCGGGCGCCGCGGACGGCGTGATCGTCGCGATGACCATCAGCGGCGTGCCGTCCGGGATCGCGGTCATCGGCTCCTCGCGCTCCTCATCGTTGAGCAGCGACATCATCCGCTGGTGCGTTTCGGAGTCGTACCACCGCCGGGCGGCCGCCTTGTCCTCGAACCACGCGATGATGGCGTTGCGTCCGCCGCTCGCGCGGATCGCCTCCACCCCGAGGCACCCCTCGGTCTGGTTCAGGCCCTGGATCAGCATCCCGCCGATGTCCGGGCCCTGCGGCTGCTGTGCGCCGCTGGACAGCGCCCAGCCGCCGGCCGCGAGGCCGAGGCATCCGAGTGAAATCCCGATCGCCGCTTTCCGAATTGCTGAGTGCATCGAAAGTCTCCTTCTCGCCTACCACCCGAGAGACCGGCCGCGGCCACCGAGCCGCCGTCACCGTCACCTGCCGCGAGCGTTGGGAGACCCGTCGATCCGCTTTCACGGATGAGCATGAGGCCTCGCCGCCGCGGTTACTATCGCGACGTGCGTTGACAGAAGGGGTGCAGGTTGACCAAAGCGATCGAAATGCGGGGTGTCCGCAAAACGTTTGGGAAGAAAGTCGCCGTCGAGGGCCTCGATCTCGAGGTCGAGCTCGGCGGGCTCACGGGCCTCATCGGGCCCAACGGCGCGGGCAAGACCACCAGCATCCGCATGGTGATGGCGATCCTCTTCCCCGACAAGGGCGAGCTGAGCATCCTCGGCAAGAAGTCCGCCGTCGAGTCCAAGGACCAGATCGGCTATCTCCCCGAGGAACGCGGCGTCTACAAAAAGATGAAGGTCGGCGCCTTCATCAAGCACATGGCGCGGCTCAAGGGACTGCCCTTCGACGGCATCGGCCGCAAGGTCGGCGAGTGGCTCGAGCGCGTGGACCTGCCGGGCGTCGCCGACAAGAAGTGCGAAGAGCTCAGCAAGGGCATGCAGCAGAAGGTGCAGTTCATCGCCTCGGTCATCCACGAGCCGAAGCTGCTCATCCTCGACGAGCCCTTCAGCGGACTCGACCCCGTCAACATGCGGCTGCTCCGCGAGCTCATCAAGGAGCAGCAGGAGCACGGCACGACCGTGATCTTCTCCACGCACGTGATGTTCCAGGCGGAGCAGGTGTGCGACAAGGTCGTGATGATCCATCAGGGCCACAAGGTCCTCGATGACTCGATCGACGCGATCAAGGCGCGCGTGCCGACACGATCCGTCTTGTTCGATCCGCTCACACCGAACGACACGCACGCTGCGGCGAGCGCGGTGTCGTCGATCGGCGGCGTGGACCGCGTCGATCGAACGGATCGGGGCCACGAGGCGCACCTGATGGACGGCGTGGACGCGGCCGAGGTCCTGCGGCGGATCGCCTCAGAAGCGCCCGTCGCGCGCGTCGAGCTGCGGAGACCCACGCTCGAGGACGTCTTCGTGGACATCGTCGCGGGCGGCTCGGGCGATCTCTCAGAAGAACAGCTCCGCGCCCAGCTCCGCGAGGGCGGCAAGTCGGTCGAGGTCGAAGAGGAGGTGTCGGCGTGAGTGTCTTCGGCATGGAACCGGGCAAGGTCGCCCGCGTCGCGGTCCGCGAGTTCGCGTCCACCGCGCTCACCAAGGGCTTCATCATCGGCGTTTTCGTGTTCCCGGCGATCCTCGTCGTCGTGATGCCTCTTGTCATCAGCTTGATCAACAGTTCGAAGGCGCCGCCCGTCCGCGGCACGCTCGCGATCGTCGATCGCAGCGGTGTGGTCGCGGAGGATGTCGGCAAGCAGCTGCTCTTTGCCGCGGCCGAAGCCGAGGAAGAAGCGGCTCAAGAAGCCGCTGAGGGCGACGAAGCTGCCCCGACCGCACCAGCGCCATCCGGCGGCATGGCGGATCTGCAATCGCAGCTCGCAGCGGGTCAGGACCTCGGCGCGGTCCAGCGCGCGGCGCTCGATCGCTACACGAGCACGCCGATCATCATCACCGAGGTCCGCGACACGAACGCCGACATCGAGGAGATCCAGAAGGAGATCCGAGCCGAGCAGGCAGAAGAAGGCGGCGACGAGATCGACCGGCTCGTCGGCGTGCTTGTGGTTGACTCGGACGCCGTCGTCAAGGGCAGCGATGGGTACGGCTCGTACCAGCTCTTCACTCGGCCCAAGCTCGACGCCCGCGTCTCGGGCGACATCGAGGACGCCGCCCGCGACGCGATCCGGGAGAGGCGGTACGCCGCCGCGGGCTTCAACGCCAACGATCTGCGCGAGCTCACCACCATCGAGAAGCGCAAGACCGAGGAGATCACCGAGACCGGCACTCGCGAGAGCAACGCGGAATTCCAGATGATCCTCGCGGCCGCGCCGATGTTCCTCATCCTGATCGCCGTCGCGACTGGCGGGCAGTATCTGCTCACGACGACGATCGAGGAGAAGTCCAGCCGCGTCGTCGAGGTGCTGCTGTCCGCGGTGAGCGCGACCGAGCTGATGACGGGCAAGATCCTCGGGCAGATGCTCGTGGGGCTCACGCTCGCGGCGATCTACGGCGGGCTCGGGGTCGCGGGCATGTTCTTCATCCCGTTCCTCGCCGGTGTGAGCTTCGCGCCGTCGGTCCTCGTGCTGTTCCCGATCTGCTTCGTGCTGGCGTACATGATGATCGCGTCGCTGATGGCCGCGGCGGGCTCCGCGGTCAACGAGCTGCGCGAGGCTCAGAGCTTCATGGTCCCGATCATGATGCTGCTGATGCTGCCCTACTTCCTCGCCTTCCCGATCTCGCTGAACCCCAACGCGGTGTACTCGGTCGTCCTCAGCAT
This sequence comes from Planctomycetota bacterium, assembly GCA_038746265.1. Classification (GTDB taxonomy): domain Bacteria; phylum Planctomycetota; class Phycisphaerae; order Phycisphaerales; family UBA1924; genus JBCBKP01. The sequence goes on along the minus strand of JBCDKU010000028.1, from coordinate 4,800 downwards.
GGTGCCGCCGGTGAGCCCGTTCGTGATCCTGATCCGGGCGGCGAGCACCGACCCGCCGCCGGTGTGGCAGATGGCTGCGTCGGTCGTCGCGTCGGGCATCGGCGCACTGGTCTGCCTGTGGTTCGCGGGCAAGGTCTTCCGCGTCGGCCTGCTCATGTTCGGCAAGCCCCCGAACCTCGGCACGCTCATCAAGTGGGTCCGCATGGCGTGAGCGAGCGGAAGGCGTATCCGTGTGCAACGTGCAGCTATGACCTTGTCGGACAGACCGTCGAAGGTGTCTGCCCGGAGTGCGGTGACCCCGTCTGGAGGTCTGCGGAACGCAAGACGGTCTATCAGTCGAAGAACCTCCCGCTCACCGTCAGGGTGAAGGAAGGGCAGGGACGACCGACGACCGTCATTCTGAACGTGCTCTTTCCGCCGGCGGGTTGGATTACGTCGCTTTGGCTTCTGCTCGAAGCGTTCAAAGTTGAGCAGCTCGCGCGCGACGAATCAAAGCGGGAGCAGCGTGAACTGCGACGTGCAGCAATGATCAATCGATTCGTCGCGGTCCTTTCCGCCGTTGGCGGCGTGGTGCTCTGGTTCATCGTCTTTGTGATCGACTCTAACTAGATGACCGACCTTACCAAACACGACCTCTACGAGCTCTGCCTCCAGAACTCAGCCCAGCTCGCGCCCGTCCTTCGCGCGATCCACGGCAATGAACCCACCATCCTCGGTGAGGACTTTGCCGGCACCGCCGTGCTCTCGAATGTGTGGGCAAGTCGTGACGGATGCCACGCGATCGCGGTCGATCTCGATGGTGACGCCCTCAGCCACCACGGCGATGTGGACGGTGTCAAGAAGACTGCGGCCAACGTCCTCGATGTCACCGAGCCCTGCGACGTTCTTTTTGTCGGCAACTTCTCCATCGGCTACTGGCACACACGCGATGAGCTTGTCGCGTACCTCCGCCACGCGCGCAGCCGCTTACGCGACGGCGGTGTCTTCATCTACGACATCTACGGCGGCGAGACCGCGTTCCTGATCGGCGACGTCCACCGCGAGCACCGGATCGCGAACGGACCGCACGCCGGGAAGCGAGTGCGCTACACGTGGTCGCAGCGGGAGGCCAACCCGCTGACCGGGATGGTCACGAACACCTGCAGCTTCCGCGTCGAGAACGCCGGACACATAGAAAATGAGTTTGAGGACGCATTTATCTATAACTGGCGTTTGTGGTCTGTTCCTGAATTGCACGACGCGATGCGGGAATCCGGTTACCACTCAATCAAGGTTTTTTCACAGGAGCCCGACGCGATTGACGGCGACGGTCGAGTGTTCGTGCATCCGGTAAGCGCCCCACCCGAAACTGATGGAGACTTCATCGTGCTGATCGCCGCGGGCGAGTGATGAAGCAACTCTTTCGGAAGGGCGCGCCATCGAGTCCCGAGCCTTCACACTCACGCGTGAGGAGCCGACGGGCTTGGTCCGCGTGATCTGGCACGAGCCGAAGACACTGCACGAGTCGATGAAGATGATCCATCGCTTCTTCGAGCTCACCAAGGATGAAGAAGCACCGCGGCTCATGTGCGACGTCCGCGGTCAGCCTTCGGGTGATCGGCCGGTGCAGAAGCACTGGTTCGTGCGTGCGGTCGCGGAGCACGGCGTCAAGCCCGGTACGCGGATCTGTGCGGTGCACTCCGAGGGTGACCATTCCTACGACCCGATCGAGCGTGGACTCGTCGAGCAGGGGCTGAACGCGAAGTACTTTACGGATGAACAGGAAGCTCTTGACTGGGTGCTCGCCGAGAGCGATTCGGCCGCTGAGAACGACTGGGACGTCGCGAAGTAGCAAAACGGCCGCGGGCCCCGGAGGCTGTTCCCCGAGGCCCGCGTCTGTGGTCGTGCGCGGCTGGTAAGCCGAGTTCTGTCCACCCGCCGGTTTCCACGCCGAGGCGTGGACCTGTCGAGATGGGCGGCCATTTCTCTCCCCGCGGCGTTGCCGCCGCGGTGCGGGGGAGCGTTTCCGATCCCCCGAGCACCCGACCCGGGACCACGCCGGGCAAGCGTGTCGGTCCCTGCTTGGGCTTGCACGGGGTGGGGTTTACCGTGCCCCGGCTGTCGCCAGCCGGGCGGTGCGCTCTTACCGCACCCTTTCACCCTTGCCTGTGATCCGCACAAGGCGAACCCATCGGCGGTTTGCTTTCTGTGGCACTGTCCCTCGCCGCTGACCACCTCTCGCAAGAGTTGTTCGCGACGGGTGGGCGTTACCCACCACCCTGCCCTGCCGTGCTCGGACTTTCCTCGAACGAACGGCCCCGTTTCCGAGCCCGCCCGGTCGCGGCCGCCTTGCCGCGCTGACACCAAACGATAGGCTGACGCCGTGAAGAAGACGCCGACATGCTGGAAGTGCGGGTACGAGCTCTCGGGCCTCGCGATCGACGGGAACTGCCCGGAGTGCGGGACGGATATCTGGTCGGCCGAGCCGGTGGTCGAGCGGTCGGAGGACGCGAAGTCCGCGATGATCTGGGGCATCGTCGCGATCGTGACCTTCTTCGCGTGCCTCGGGCCGATCGCCGGCTTCGTCGCGATCCCCGCGATCCTGAAAGCGAATCGGGCGAAAGCGGCGGTCCGGACCGGGCGGTTCAGTCAAGATCAGATCGAGGGCGCCACGACCGGCCTTGTCCTAGGCTGGATCACGGCGGGCCTTTCGATGGCGGTCGTGGGGTTCTACGCGATCTTCTTCTTGATCTTCGTTCTCGGCACCCTGATCTGAGTCTTGGTCAGGCAAACCCCCGTGCCAGCACGGGGCCGAACCGGTGCGGATTGAGCTAGCTCTCTGCGGCGATTCGAGTTACATTCTTTCTTTCCCGGCCTTGCGGATTCTCCTGTCGAGGCCCGTAGAGAAGGAACACACCATGAAGACTCGCCCCGCGTTCGCGGTTGCTTTCCCGCTGATCCTGGCCGCCGGTCATGCCGTCGCGCAGCTCACGCCGCCCGTCGGCCCGGTCTCGCCGACCATGAAGCGTCTCGACCAGATCGAGACGCGGACGTGTCTCAACGATCTCCGCGGCGACGAGGGCGCAGTCTTTCTGATCACCGAACCCGGGAACTACTACCTCGACGCGGACGTCGTGGGCGAAGCCGGGAAGCACGGCATCCGGATCGTGACACAGGGGCGAGTGTCGATCGATCTCAACGGGTTCGACGTGGTCGGTGTCCCCGGTTCGCTCGACGGGGTCAACATGCAGATCGGGCAGGGCCCGGTCGATGGCTCCGAGCTTCATCTCTCCGGTCTCGAGGGCGATGAGTCGGTGATCTCCGACTGGGAGGGATCGGGCGTGCGGACGGGCGGCGTGGTCGTCTGCGTGTGCCACTGCGTCGCGTCCTCCGGGAACGGCGGCGACGGCTTCGCGCACCTCCATGCCGAGAACATCATCCATCGCGATGTCGCCGCACGCTTTAACGGCGGCAACGGGTTCTACGTCCAGCACGCCGCGACTCGGTCTGGCTCGCGGAAGGCCGGCGTCACAAATCGTTTCCGGGCCTGCCGCGCGCGTTCCAACGGCGGCAGCGGCTTCCAGATCGACGCCCGATCGGATTCCTACGACGTCGCGTTTGAGAGCGGCTTGTCCTGCGGCAACATGTCGAGCGGGATCTCGGTCCGCGAGTTCGCGTCGATCCCGGGGAACAGCAAGGCCTCGTCCGGCACCATCCGTTGCTGGGATATGTCCTGCCGCGACAACGCGGCCGACGGCGTGCGCGTCGTCGTGCCGAACGACTCCAAGGTCACGTGCTCCTGCACCCACCTCATCAGCGTCGGCAACGGCGGCGACGGGCTCTGCGTGCTCCCGGTGGACCCCAGCACGCGGCACTCGGGCGCCACCGGCACGGTCGAGAGCTGCGTGCTCTCGAGCAACGCCGGCAACGGCATCCGCACGAGCAACCCGCTGCACGTCGAGAGCACAACGTGCGGTGAGAACGCGCTCTTCGGCGTCCGCGCCAGCGGTGATGACCCGAACGAGAGCTGCGTGGTGTTCAACGTCTGCCACCTGATCGCCAACGGCGGCGGCGGGGCGCTGCTCGATCACGGACGCTTCTCCGGTGTCGAGCTGTTCGTGACGGACAACAACGGCCCGGGCATCCAGCACAGCGATGGCTGCCTGCTGCTCACGGATAGCTCGGTGACGAACAACACCGGCGCGGGCGTCGATGTCAACGGCACGTTCAACGTCGTTTCGAGCAACTTCCGCAGGAACGGCGGCCCGGGCGTCAAGTGCATCAACGGCAAGTGCGTCATGGAGTCCGCCGTCTGCGAGTTCAACGGCAATGCGAACGCTCCCGGCGGCATGGTGTTCATCAACTGCCCCGAGGTGCAGCTCATGCGCTGCGTCTCCAGCGGCAACGTCGGCGACGGCGTCAACGCCCGCTCCAGCGTCGGCCCGATCCGCTGGATGTCCCCCGAGATGCTCGTCTCGCGGAACTCCGGCGCGGGCATGAACCTCTCGAATTGCGAGGGCGCCGTGCTCGAGCGCTGCCACAGCAGCGGCAACGGGACGTCGGGCTTCCTCCTGAACTCCAGCGTCACCCGCGCCCGCGTCATCGGCTGCAGCTCGACCAGCGAGGGCAACGGCACGGGCTTCGTCGTGATCGGGACGCGCAACCTGATTGCGGGCTGCTCGGCCGAGGACACGGCGACCGGCGGGTTCAACGTCTTCCAGGGCAACGCGCTCGCGCGTGTCATCCGCGCGAACGAAGTCCGGAACAACACGATCCCGGACGCGAACATTCTGTACTAGGTTGTGATTGACGGATCGGTCG
>JBCDKU010000027.1:0-30548 GCA_038746265.1 Planctomycetota bacterium | reverse complement strand
TATCTTGACGAATTTGGAGCTGAACCGGCTCGCGAGCCCGCCCCCCCGCGCCTCGCTCGGCGGGTGCGACACGATCTTCACGCCCAGCGCAACCACCGTCTCATTGCCCTCCAGCGCACGCCGGAGCAGCGCGACGTCGTCGGGATCGGTCAGCAGGACGAAGTTCGACTTCTCGATCCACGTGCTGTGATCGATCCGCTCGAAGACCGCCCGCAGCAGCTCGATGTCGGGCTCGAAGCAGATCGTCACGCCCATCTTGCCGATCTTGTTCGCGATCGCCGCGCAGTGATGCCCGAGCCCAAAGCCCAGCACCGAGGCGCCGGCGACCTCGAGCGGGTCGATCTGCTCGGCCAGTCGCTCCGCCTCGCGGAGCGGCGCGGTGCGGCTCGCGAACGAGCGGCGGGGTGTTGCCGCGGGCTGGTCGGGCTGGATCAGGTCGCCGAAGCCCAGGTCGAACGCGTTCGGGTCGGGCTGCGGCGTCGGCGCTGCGCCGCCGATCACGCCGGTGATCGCGCCGTCGCGGGCCTCGTTGAACTCGATATCCGCGCGGGGCGAGACCGAACGGATGAGCTGCGCCGCTTCCGGGTTCGCGCGGGCGAGGGCCGCGAGGTTGCGGTCGAGGATGGCTTGATCGGGCTGCACGCAACCTCCTGTTGCTCACGCTCGAACCAGGAGGCGGCCGTGCTCCGCGCGGCGCGTACTGTCCTCCCGGGATGACGCTCGGGGATCGGCCCCTGCCGACAGGAGGCTTGCATATTGACCGCCGCCGACACGACCAGCCTCGGGCAGGGCCCCTCCGCGGTTCTCGCGCAGATCACGCGGCTCATGCCCGATGTCACGCCGCTGCCCGATCCGCCGCTCGTCCAGCGGCTGCTGTTTGAGTCGCCCACCGTCCCCGCGATCACGCTCGCGGCGCTCGGCGCGATCCTGCTCATCGGGCTCAACGCCCGCGGCAAGGCGATGCAGGGCCTGCTCTGTCTCGTCGTCGCCATCGCCCTCGCCGCGATCAACATCGCGGTCGCGTCGCTCGTGACGACCGAACGCGAGGCGGTGACCGCGCAAACTCGGCGCGTCATCGACGCCACGGCGACTGTTGATTCCGAGCGGCTCGCCGAGCTGCTCGAGAGCCGTGTGATGGTGACGCTGCCCGTCGGCGTGCCCGCCTCGATCCCGCGCGGACGCGAGGAGGTCATCGAATCCGTCGAGCGGCTGCTCGGCGGGACCTACCGCATCGAGAGCCACTCGATCAGGGAGATCCAGGCCGTCATCGACGGCACCAACATCGCCCGCACGCAGGTCGGGCTGATCGTGACCGCGGGCGGATCGAGCGGCATCGTCAGCTGGTGGCTCATCGACTGGCGGAAGGACGGCGACACCTGGCTCGCCGCCGACATCGAGCTCATATCGCTGCCGATCGCGGGCGTCGGGACCAAGGGCTAAATCCCGCGCAAGCCGGGATCAATCGGGAATCTGCACGGGTGTTGAGGGCACGGGCGGGTCGGCGGGCTTGCCGTTGAACCGCTGGTTCGAGAAGCGCTCCATCAGCGCCAGCACCTTCGCCGAGTGCCGCGGCGAGAAGCCCGGCGTGGGCGACGCGTCCACCTCGCTCGCGCGGAAGAGCCCCACCGTGATCGTGCTCGCCGACGCCGTGTGGTAGAAGTACGCCTCGACGCCCTCGTCGCGCAGCTCGGCGACCCGTGACTCCACGCGGCCCCGCATCCGCTCGATCTCCCGCTTCGAGGGGCGGTCGGACTCGACGAGGAACTGCTCGATCAGCAGCGTCGCCGCCGCGTCGCGGGTGTTCGCGTTGCGGAGGTCGAACGCCGCCCGCTCCCCCGTCGCGGCCTGGATCACCGGAGGCAGCTGCACCGCCGACCGGAACGGGTACTGCCCGTTGACCTCGGTCGCCCGGACCTCGGCGAGCCGGCGTGTCGCCTCGCTGGATCGCGGATCGGAGAACCCGCCGACAACGACGTGGTCCGCGCCGAGCCGCGTCTCGACGCGGGCGTCGCGTAGGCCCGGCAGCTCGCGAACGGCGGCAAGCAGGCCCTCGCGATCGGTGGTCGTGCCGACGCGGCGGAGCGAGATCACCCACTGCTCGGTGTCACCGACGAGCCCGCTGCCGTTGCCCGATCGGCGGGACGATCGCGTGCCGGCCCGCGTCTCCGAGGGGTCGGTCGGGTTGGAAAAAACCTCCTGTCCCTCGGCGCGGAGCGCGGGGTCTGCGGCGGAGGACGCATCTTGTGCGCACGCCGCGATCAGGCAAGGACCGAGAACCACAGCGCACCCCGTGCGCACAATCTTGGGTGAGATGCTGAGAACCCCGATTCTGCCGACGAATAACTCCGGAATGACCCGAACGCTGTGTAAAGTTGCGATGTTTCGATCCCCCCGTTTGAAGGCCGCAGGAGCGGGATCCAGCCTCTAAACCTATATCTGATATCGATTTATGCCCAAAGCCGGTCGGCGCACGTTTGTGCAGCCTCGTTCGGGCTCGGGTCGATACACCATACCGGGACGGGAGTCGGCCCGCGTCGCTGTTCGATACGCGGCCGATGCCCTAGGAGGCACAGGTATGTCCGAGATTTCGTCAATCGGGAGGGGATCGTTCGCCCGCTCCGAGGCGTCACGCGGCGAGCCGCGTTCGGTCAGCACCGGCGTCGAACGGGACGCCAGAGCGGGTGCCCAATCAACTCAGGTTCGTCGCGGCCGAGACCGCGTCGAGCTCTCTTCCGCCGCCCCGGGGCGAGCCGCCGAGACGCGGACCGCGGCCGGGACCGAGCGTCTGACTCAGAAGGATCAGCCCATGCCGCGAGCCGAGCTCATCGAGACGATCCGTTCGCAGATCTCCGCCGGGACCTATCTCTCCGACGAGAAGATCGACGCCGCGATCGACAAGTTCCTCGAGGGCTTCGCGAAATAGCGGCCGCCGCCGGCCTCAGCCGCCGCCCAGCACGGCGGCTCCTTCATCCCACAGCGTGTCGAGCTTGTCGCGGAAATCGCCCGGCCCGGGCAGATCCAGCGCGCACGCCTCAAGCAGATCGATCATGCCGACGTAATCGCGGATCGCGACATGCTCGCGTGCGATCGTCGGCGGCTCGGTGTTCGTGCCCGCCTGCACGCGGTCGAGGTCAGCCATGTTGTGGTAGTTGCCGAGCGGCAGGCAGACGCACGTCGCCTCGTAGCCGAACGCGGTGAACACGCTCGCCTCGCACGCGCCGCCCGCCATGAGCTTGCGCTGCCACCGCCAGGCGGCGGACTCGTCGCGCTTCTTCTCTGTCGCGAGCATGTCGGCCTCGTGCTTCGCGAGCTTCTTGGCGGCTTCGCAGATCGAGGCCGTCAGCCCCGGGCTGAAAATGCTCAGCCGATCCCCCACCCGCACGATGGGCCCGCCCCCGATCGGGCTGTCTATGAAGCTGCGGCTGTTCTCAAGCGCGATGACGCGGCTCTTCGGCGGCATGAACCCATCGCGGCTCGCACCGATCGCACCGATGAATCCGATCTCCTCGGCGAGCGTCAGAAGCACACGCACATCGCCGATCTCCTCGCCCGCTTCTGCCCGGGCCCGCAGCCGATCGAGCGTGCACAACGCCGCCGCGACAGCCGCCAGGTCATCACATGCATGCGTGTAGATCACATCACCGCGGTCGCCCGTGCCGAGGTCCTGCTCGATGATCTCCGCATCGGGCAGCGCCCAGCGCACAAGGTCACCGACGCGCACGTCGGCTTCTTCATCGAGCTCGATCAGCCACGACTTATTGGGCTTCTCCTGCTGCCCCTCGTCGGTAATCGTTCCGCGAATCGGCGCCTCGCCGCCGGTCGGCCACCACTCGACGGGCGTGCCGACGAAGTAGTCCTTCATCACGCCGCCGCGGAACTCCGCTTCGATGACCGAGGGCGCGACCACACCGATCACGGCGAACGCCGGGTGATCGAGGTGCCCCGTGAAATAGAGCGGCGCGTCGGTGGACGGCGCCGACTCCAAGAACAGCTCCCGGTTCCCGTGCGGGTCGGTCCGCACACCCACGCCGGGCCTGTCCGCGAGCCACCGGTCGAGCCACGCGATCACGCGCGACTCGAGCCCGGCGGCCGTTGGGATCTGGGTGAGCTCGAGAAGCGTCTGCAGTTCAGGATCGGGCATGAGCACAATCTAGCCCGCGCCGACGCCGCCCGAGTCAGTTCACCGTATCGAGATAGAGCTCGATGTACGCGAAGAGGTCACTGATGTTGACGGTGCCGTCGCGATCGATGTCCACGACGTTCCGCCCGCACAAGCCCTCCGGCAGCGTCGTCGGCGCACCGAGCGGCGGCGCGGTGAAGGCCGAAATGAACGCGAACAGGTCGGAGATGTTCACGACGCCGCTGCCGTCGAAGTCCACGGGCGACTGCGTGTCGCGATCGACGAACGCCAGCAGCGGGACCGCCTCGATCAGCCCAAAGCCGCTGTCGTCGCGGAACTCGTCCTGCATCGACGACCCCTGGCCGTTCGACGACGTGCACGCGAGCGCCCGCCGGAGATCACCCGGCGGCAGGTCCACGCCGTTTCGTTCCGCCAGCTCCAGCGCGAGCGCCGCCACACCGGCAGCCGCGGCCGCCGCGGGCGAGCTGCCCGGGAAGTTCGGCGCGGTGTCCGGGTCGGCCTGCGTGTCGCGCCCGAAGAACGAGTTATTCGCGTTGCCGGTCGCGGTGACATCGGGCTTCATGACACCCGAGGACGCCGCACCGATCGAGCTGAACAGGCTCACCGACGGCTCATCGAAGTTCTGGAACCCGACCGTGATCGCCGCATCGGACAGCGGGTGACCGAAGATCGAGAACGGGTCGAGTTCGACGCCAGCGGTGTTAATAGTCGAGGAAATCGCGCCGTTCAGCACGACCATCCGCAGCACGCCGCCCGAGTTCGGACCGGTGAAGCGTCGGAGCTCGACGGTGTACTCCCGCACGAACGAGAACTGGTTGGTGACCTGGACCGCCTCGACCGGGATCGCCGCCGGCTGCGGGAAGCCCGATGCGTCCACGGCCTGCCCTGTCGCGGAGTCGAAGAGGAAGGCATCGATGTCGATGCTCGAGATCATCGAGCTCTGCCCGGTCTGCGCCCATTGCACGAGGACCGTCGCCGTCCGGCCCGGCAGGACCTCGATCTCGAGTGATCGATCGAAGACGTCGCGGCTGAGGTTCGGATCGAACGTGAACGAGATCTCGTCGAACGTCGCGTTCGATCCGGCATTGCCGGCCGCGCTGACGTACGTCACGCCCGCGAGTTCTGCGCGCTCGATCGCGTCGCTCGCCGAGCCGTCAGCGAAGAGCGGCGTAAAAAGGAAGCCGATGTCGTCGATGATCACATCCGCACCGGCCGCGACGCACGCATCGATCGCGAACGCGAGGCTGTCCTCCTGCAGGCCCGTGACCGGGTTGTTGAAGGCCGAGTGGAAGATGATGTCCGCGCCCGGTGCGACATCGTGGATGATCTCGATCAGCGCCCGGCCCTCGTCGGTGCTGAGCGGATCAAAGTCGTCGTTGAGCACGGTCACCGCCGGCAGCTCACCCGCGGCCGCACCGGCCGCCGCACCGCCCAGCGCGTCGAATGAATCGGAGATCACCGCGATGGTCACGCCCGAGCCGTCCACGCCGAACGTCTGGCGTGCGAGCGCTGCGCCGAGACCGCCGGGCGTGCCGGGCGGACCGTCGTTGGCCTGCGTCTCGACCTGCCCGGACCGGAGGATCCGCACCAGATCCAGCGGCAGCGGATCGTCCGCCGCGTCGCGGACGAGAGGCGATGGATCCCGCGGCTTCGGACCGAAGTCATCCAGAGGCTCGAGTATCTGCGCGAGCGAGACGGACGTTCCTGCAGCGACAGCCAAGACGCCCACGGCGCCAAACGAAGCATTCAACATGTCATCCTCCCGAAAGTTCCCGGGCACGCGAGCGAGAACCGCCCCGTGCAGTTTTTCCCCGCACGCCTTTATAGACAGACGTGCCAGCGCGAACGCGCGTGATATCAAGCGATTCGCGGAGACGCGCGGGGGTGTTCCCGGGCTTCTCGTGTTTTTCTTCGGACGTGCGGCAGGGGCGTTCACGGCGCGGCCGTGAACGCATTGATGAATGCGAAGAGGTCAGAAATGTTCGTCGCCCCGTCACCGTTGAAGTCCACCTCGGGCCCGGCATCCGGGGATGTGAACTCGGTGATGTACGCGAACAGATCCGTGATGTTCACGACACCGTCACCGTTGAAATCCACCGGGTCCGCGGGCGGCGGCGGCGGCACCACGAGGTCGTCGATGGACTGGAGCAGCGCGACGGCATCGATCCGGCCCGCGCCGCTCACCCGCGCAGGCGACGAGCCGAACGATGTAAACGGTGTCGCCGTCTGCTTCATCAGGTCGTACAGCTCCTGTGTCGTCAGCGGGACACTCACTGAATCGGCGTACTGGAGCGCGAGCGCCGCGACGGCCGCCGCGTGCGGGGCGGCGGCCGAGGTGCCGAAGAAGTTGGGGAACGAATCGGCGTCCGCTCCCGAGTCGGTGCCGAAGAACGTGGTGTTCCCGCCGTCGGTCGCCGTCGCGTCGGGCTTGTCGCGGGGGACGTTGACGCGGTTGCCGCTGGTGTCGCGTGTGATCAGAACCGGCCCGCGCGAGCTGAAGCCCTGCACGTTCTGGCTCGAGAACGACTGCGCCGCGGTGCCGAACGCGCCCGCCGCCATCGGATGACCGAAGATCGTTGACGAATTCAGGTCGCTGTTGTCGGTGATATCGCCGTCGAAGACGATGACGGAAAGCTCGATGTCGTCGCTGTTGCCCGCGAAGCGATCAATCACCAGACCGACATCGAGGAACTGCCCGGTGTTATTCACCGCGACCATCAGCTCCACGGGATCGACCGGGACGCGCCCGATCGTCTCGCCGATCTGGTCGTCGAAACCGAAATCGAGAACCTGACCCGTGTCGATATCGATCAGCGATGCATCGATGTCGGTGTAGGCAAAGCCGGGCGGCGACCCGACCGAGCGAAACGGCTGATCCCATTGCACCACGACCGTGATGCCGCCGAAGGGCTCGATCCGCAGATCGAGGCAGTAGTCGCCTCGGCTTGTGTCCGCGGAACCCGAGAAATCGTGCTCAGGGCGGCCGTTATTCGACTCGAACCGCGCGGGGCCGCGCCACGCCTCCTGCCCGGAGTTGCCCGTTGCGGAGAAGAACGCCACACCCGCCGCAAACGCACGGTCCGCCGCCTGCCCCGCAAGGCCGTCCTGAAAGATCGGCTGATCGAGGTACGCCACGTCGTCCACGATGATGTCCGCGCCGGCGGCGATCAGCCGATCGACCGCAAACGCGATGCTCGCCTCGAACGCGGGCAGCGTTGTGTTGTTAAACGCCGAATGGAAGAGAATTTCTGCGCCCGGTGCGAGATCGTGGATGAGCTCGATCATCGCGCGGCCTTCATCGACACGGTTGAACCCGAAGTCGTCGCGGAGCACGCTCACGTTCGTGGGCAGGTCCCCAGACGCAATACCGGCTGACGCCCCTCGATTCGCGTTGTAGGAATCCGAGATCACGCCGATCCTGATGCCGCTGCCGTCAACGCCGAACTGCGAGCGGGCCGAGGCCGCGAACAGACCACCCGGGTTGTTCAGCGTGCTGTCGAAGTCCGCCTGCGACGTCACGCTGCCTGTCCAGACGCGGTCGCGGCGCGGCTGCGGCACCGGGTCAACGGTGAGCCACTTCGAGATCGCAGGAATCCGGATACTGGTCGTGTCGTACACGGGTCCGTCGGGCGTGAGCTCGACCTCGACAACCACGTTGCTCGCTGGCTCACGGACCGGCTCGCCGGCCGGCTGCGCGACCGCCGTCCCGGCGATCAGCGCCACGCCGATGGCCGCCGTGATCGGATCGCTCTTTGCACTCATCCTCTATCGCTCCCGTGTGCTGCTGCAAGCCGACGCGGATTCGACACCGCACCGGAGAATAATCTCGGTGATTCCCCTTACAGGATACGGATTCGCAGCCGCAAGACCAACGGTTCGCGCGCATGAGACAGCATTGAAGCTGTTCCGGGCCGCTCAATCAGTCAGCAGACGCCACAAAGACCAATAAATACCTACCATTACGTGAGTTACCGCTTTCCGCGGCCCGTCCGGACCCGGCCGCCCATCGACCGCTTCGGCGGCTTTTTCGGCACCACGCCGCCCGGGAACTTCTGCTCGAGTTCCTCCTTGGACAGCTTCTCGGTGACCGGGGCCTGCCGCTGCTCGTAGCGGCTGCCCTTCGCCTCGACGCCCTCGACCACCACGGGCTGGAAGCCGGGCTGCGGCTCGGGCTTCCAGTTCTCCGGCGGCTCGACCCGGGCGTCGAACTCCGGGTAGTCCTTCAGCGGGATCTCGGCGTTGATCAGGTTCTCGATCTGCGTCAGCAGGTTGCCCTGCTCGGGCGTCACAAGACTCCACGCGATGCCCTCGCGCCCCGCACGAGCTGTGCGGCCGATGCGGTGCACATAGAGATCGGGATCGTCCGGCAGGTCGTAGTTCACGACGTGGCTGATGCCGTCCACGTCGAGACCGCGGGCGGCGAGGTCCGACGCGAGCAGGACGTTGAGCTCGCCGTGCCTGAAGTCGCGCATCGCCTGGTTGCGCTGGCCCTGCGTGAGGTCGCCGTGCAGGGCGATCGTCTTGATCTCCTTGCGGTCGAGGTACTTGGCGAGCATGTCCACCGTCCGCTTCATGCGGCAGAACACGATCGTCAGATCGGGCTCCTCGTGCGTGAGCAGGTGGTGCAGCATCCGCCGCTTGTCCCAGGGCTGCACCGAGATGTGGTGCTGCTTGACCATCTCCACCGTCAGCGAGCCGCCGGCCGCCTCGATCCGCTCGGGATCGGTCATGTGCTGCCGCGCCAGCCGCTCGATCTCTTCCGAGAGCGTCGCGGAGACGAAGATCGTCTGCTTCTTCTTGGGCGTCATACCCAGGATCCGCTTGATGTCGTCGCGGAACCCGATGTCGAACATCCGGTCCACCTCGTCGAGCACCGCGAAACGGATCTTGTCGAGCGGCAGCAGACCCCGGTTGTTCATGTCCATCACGCGGCCCGGCGTGCCCACGATGATCTCGGGGCCCTTCTCGAGCTTCTTGGCCTGCGTGTGGATTTTCTGCCCGCCGTAGACCGGCACGACCTTTAGCTTGGTGTGCTTGGCAAGTTCCTCAAGGTCGTCGCGGATCTGGATCGCCAGCTCGCGCGTCGGCGCAAGGATCAACGCCTGGAAGGGCACGCCCTTCTCCGCCTGGTGCAGGACGGGCAGACCGAACGCCGCCGTCTTGCCTGAGCCGGTCTTCGCCTGACCGAGCACGTCCTTGCCCGTCACCGCGATCGGCACAAGCTGGGCTTGGATCTTGGTCGGGTGCGTCCAGCCGTGATCGTCGAGGGCCTTCAGGAGCTTGTCGTTGAGGCCCAGCTCGGCGAAGGTTGTCTCGGTGTTGAAGACGTGCTTCCGCGCCTCGTCCGAGACGGGCATCACCGCCTTGAGCTTCTCCCGCCCGGACCGGTCGTCGTCGGCGTCGTCGATGTCGATGTCCGCGTCGCCCGACTCATCGGACGACTCGACCTCGGCAGCCTTGGACTCCGACTTCTTCTTCCGCCGGCGGCGGCGCTTTTTCTTCTTCTTGGGCTGCTCGTCACCGGTCTCGGCGGCCGCCTCGGGCTGGGCCGTCTCTTCGGTGGTCTCCGCGTCCTGCGGAACGTCGCTCTGATCGCTTGTCACGAATACCTCTTGCGTGCTGTAGGAAGTGGGCGACACCGGCGGCTCAGATGCGGCCGCGGGCACGCTCGGACCGGGTCGGCCCGTCCCCGAAGTGTAGCTCATCGGCTCGGCGGGGCTGGTTTCGACGGTTTCTCCCGCTTTCTCGTCCGCCAGAATCGCCCGCTCGAGCCGCATCATGTGCTTCATCAGGGCCCCGGCCGCCGCGGTGCCGGCCGCCAGCCAGCCCGCGCGGCCGTCGCGGTAGGCCTTCTTCCCGATGATCTGCTTGCCGAACGCTGTCAGCGGCGACACCACCAGCCGGGCGATGCTCGCGGGCTTCCCGTCCTCCTCCATCGACTGCGCCGCCCGTCGGGCCAGCCTGAGCTGGACGCCAAGGTGGTTGTCGAACGTCTCGAACGAGTCGTGCCGCAGCACGCCGTCGAGATCGACCACACGGCCCGCGTTCTTCGAGACATGCAGCTGGTCGTGCGGCTCGCGCCCGCCCCAGACAGCCGTCCCGACCTCGAGCGTCCGTGTGCGGACGAGCCGCGTCCGCCACTCAGGCTGCCAAGCGTGCCGGAGCGGCTCCCCCCGGTACCACACGACCCGCCGCAGGCGGGCGGCGGCGAGGCCGTCGGTTTTCGATTCGAGCAGCCGCCGGATCGAGCGGGCGAGGTCGGGCTGGACGATCTCGTCAGTGTCCAGCTGCAGGATCCAGGTCTTCCGCGCGAGCTTGACGGCCCGCTTCTTCTGCCCGACATAGCCCAGCCACGGCTGGTGGACGATCGATGCGCCGCGTTCGCGGAGGATGTCGATCGTGCCGTCGGTCGAGCCGGAATCCACGGCCACGATCTCGCCCACGAGCCCCTCGACCGAATCGAGCATCCGCCCGATGATGTCGGCGTTGTTGAAGCAGATCGTGACCAGCGAGAGGTCGAGCGGTTTCTGATCGGGCGAGGGGGGCATACGGGGGTAGGCTACACCGTGAGCGAGCCGCCGAGGAACCCGGTCTTCTTTCCGCCCACGGGCAGCCTCGCCGTCGCGAGGTTCGCCGAGCACTACGGGTTCTCGGCCGCGGAGTGGCGGCGGGCGCTGCGCGCCAAGGACTGGGCCTCGGAAGCGTGGATCTACAAGCGCGGCGCGAAGGGGACGGTCTGGCGCGCGACCCTCACCCTCGGCAAGGGCAAGCACGCCCGCGAGCTGGATTGCGTCATCAAGGTCGAGCCGCTCCGGAAGGTCTCAAAGAAGATCCAAAGCCTCTTCAAGCGGACGAAAGCGTGGCGCCAGTGGCGCGGCGCGGAGCTGCTGCAGCGGGCCGACATCGCCTGCACACCCCCCTTCGCCATCCTCAAGAGCGACGGCGTCGAGGCCTTCATCGGCGGCTGGATCGAAGGCCCCACAGTGCTGGAGCGGCTGGCGGATCCGGGGTTGACGGGGGAGGAAGAGCGACTGCTGGTAGAGCAGGTCGCTCAATCGGTCGTCGCGCTGCGGCACACTCGACCGATGCTCTCAAACTGGGATCATAAACCCTCGAATCTTGTCTGCACCGACGAAGGCGTCGCGATCATCGACACGCTCGAGATCGAACGGGAGGCGCGATCCGACAGGACCCTCAGACTCGACGACCATGGGCTCGAGATCACACTCGAATCGGTCTTCCGAGAGCCATACGGGTGTGGGCTGATTCCTCGCCGAGGCGTGCTGATGCATTTCCTGCGGAGTGCCTGCCGCGCGGCTCGTGTCCCGCGATCCGAAAGATCTGAGCTCTGCAAAGGCCTTTGGCGCGAACTCGCACAAGGTCTCGGTGCCCCGGACATGTTCACCCCCAAAGACAACCCCCTCGCCCCGCCCGTCCGGCTGATCGACGCCGAACCCGAAGGTGGCACAGGCGTCCCGCCTATGTGACAGCAGCGTCGGAATGACGCATCGGCGGGGGGCCCGTGACGCCGGCAGCCTCGGTCTGCACAGGCGGGACGCCTGTACCACCTTCCGCTGTCAGAACCTCACCTGCGGCCTGGCAACCCATACTTCAAGCCCCGCGCGCCGCCGCGCCGATGGAACGGGACCGAGGGGCGGTGGCGCACGTGGGACGCGCTGTCTACGCTCGCGCCGAACGCGTTCCGAAAAACCAAACCAACCATGACCACCGTGGCCAAGAAATCCAAGTCCGCCCCGCGCCCGCGCGCGCTCAAGGCGGATCACCAGACCAGAGACAAGTCCGCCCGCGTCTACGTGGGCGATTGCCGCGACGTGCTCGCGAAGCTGCCCGCGCTCAAGGGCTCGGTCGATCTGATCTTCGCCGATCCTCCGTTCAACTGGGCCCGCGCGTACGACGAGTGGGACGACCAGATGGCAGAGGACGCCTACCTCGACTTCACCTACCGCTGGCTCGATCTCTGCTGCGACGCGCTCACCGACACCGGCAGCTTCTGGGTCAACATCCCGGATACCTGGGCCGCCGAGATCGTCGTCCACCTCAAGCGGCAGCGCAAGCTCACCATGATCAACTGGTGCGTCTGGCACTACCGGTTCGGCCAGAACACCAAGGGCCGCTTCATCAATTCCAAGGTTCACGCGCTCTACTTCGCCAAGGACCCCAACAACCGCGTCTGGAACCCCGACCCGATCCTCGAGGTCTCCGACCGCCGCGCGATCTACGGCGACGCCCGCACCGAATCCAAAAAGGACGGCATGCCCGCCGGCATGCGCCTCCCGATGGACGTGTGGTACGGCAAGCACTGGGGCCGCATCCAGGGCAACAACAAAGAGCGCCGCCACGACCACGACAACCAGCTCCCCGAGGTCTATCTCGAGCGCGTCGTCCGCGCGTGCTCCAACCCGGGCCAGCTCGTGATGGACCCCTTCCTGGGCTCGGGCACCACAGGCGTCGTCGCCCACGCGCTCGGACGCATGTTCGTGGGCGTCGAGTACTCGGCCGCCAACGCGAAGCGCGCCTTCCAGCGCCTCAAGGACGGCCCGATCCGCATCGACGCCGCCGCCGAAGGCTCCGCCCTCCGCGGCGAAAGCACCGCGATCCACCCGACGCGGCGGAAGCCCAAGAAGTAACGCCAAGAAGCAGGCCCAAATAGGCAGACCAGATCAGCTACGCTCGCAGCATGAAGCACCTGCTCGCCGGTCTCGCTGCGCTCATCCTTTCAACCGTTTCCTTCGCAGGCCCCCGCGTGGGCCCGGCATCGGGCGCCCTCGTCGTTGCCGGGGGCGGGCGGCTCGGGCCCGACGTCCTTAACCGGTTCATCGAGCTCGCGGGCGGGACCGACGCGCCGATCGTCTACGTCCCGACCGCCTCGGGCGGCGAGCTGACCGACCTCAACCGCTACAAGGGGCTCTTCGCCCGCGCGGGCTGCACCAACATCACCGTCCTGCACACCCGCGACAAAGCCGTCGCCGACACCGCCGAGTTTTGCGAACCCATCGAGAACGCCGCGGCCGTCTGGTTCGGCGGCGGCAGGCAGTGGCGGATCTACGACGCCTACGCGGGCACCCGTGCCGAGCGAGCCTTCCGCGGCGTCCTCGATCGCGGCGGCGCCATCGGCGGATCGTCCGCCGGCGCGACCATCCAGGGCTCCTTCCTCGTCCGCGGCTCGCCCCGCGGCAACCAGATCATGATGGCAGAGGGCCACGAGACCGGCTTCGGCTATCTCGGCGGCGTCGCCATCGACCAGCACGTCGATGCCCGCTCCCGCGAGCGCGACATGCTCCCCGTCATCGAACGCTTCCCCCACCTGCTGGGCGTCGGGCTCGACGAGGGTACCGCGATCGTCGTCCAGCGCGACACCGCCGAGGTCGTCGGCCCGGGCCGAGCTCTGTTCTACACCGCTGACCAGCTCACACGCGAGACGCCCTGGACCGTCCTCACCGCGGGCGATTCCTACAACCTCTTCGAGCGCGAGCCGATCGATGACTAAGACGCACACCGACCCCGGAACCGAACGCTTCGAAGACCTGCGCTTCTCACGGATGGACGAGTTCGCCTCGCCCGGGCTCGTGTTCTACCGCGAGCGCATCGCGCAGAACCTCGACCGCATGATCGAGATCGCCGGCGCGCCCGACGGTCTCGTGCCGCACATCAAGACCATCAAGTGCCCGCAGGTCATCAAGATGATGGTCGAGCGCGGCATCCGGCGGTTCAAGTGCGCCACGATCGCCGAGGCGGAGATCGCCGCGGGCGAGGACGCCCAGTCGGTGCTCGTCGCGCACCAGCTCGTCGCCCCGCAGCCGCAGCGGCTGCTGCAGCTCGCGGCGTCGTTCCCCGATACCGAGTTCTCGACCGTCGTCGATGACGCCGACCACATCGAACGTCTGAACGACATCGTCCGCCCCACCGGCAGGACGCTCCGCGTCTACCTCGACCTCGACGTCGGCATGGCCCGCACGGGCGTGCCCGCCAAGCTCGCCGACCCCGTCCACCGCGCAATCCAGGACGCTGCCTGCCTCGAGTTCGCGGGCTTCCACGTCTACGACGGGCACATCCGCGCCCGCGATCCCAAGAAGCGCGAAAAGGACGTCGAGAAGTGCTACGCCGCGGTCCTGCGTCTCGCCGAGCGCCTGCACCCCGAGGAGATCATCGCGGGAGGCTCGGGGTCGTTCCCGGTCCACGCCCGCCACCCCGACCGACTGCTCTCGCCCGGCACGACCGTCCTCAGCGACTGGCGCACGTCACGCGAGTTCCCCGACCTGGGCATGAGCCCCGCCGCGTTCGTCATGACGCGCGTCATCAGCCGCACGGGCGAGGACAAGCTGACGCTCGATCTCGGGCACAAGGCGATCGCGAGCGAGAACCCCCCCGACAGCCGCGCGCTCTTCTTCGGCCCCAACCACGACGGCGCGATGCTCGCCGAGGTCGCCGTCCACTCCGAGGAGCACCTCACGCTCCGCTCGCCCCGCGCGGGCGCGTACAAGGTGGGCGACACGCTCTTCGCGCTGCCGTTTCACATCTGCCCCACCGTCGCGCTGCACCAGGAAGCGATCGTCGTCGAGGACCGCCGCGTCGTCGCGACCTGGCCCATCACCGCCCGCGATCGCCGCATCCGCTACTGACGCCCCGAATACCCTTCGGGCATGGCCACCAGCGACACCGTCCAGGTCCTCTACAACACCGAGGCGCGAGCCGCCAAGCCCTTCGTCCCGGCAGACCCCGCCCGCGTGACGTTCTACACCTGCGGGCCCACGGTCTACGACGACGCGCACGTCGGCAACTTCCGCTCCTTCCTCGTCGCCGACGTCCTCCGCCGCTGGCTCGAATCACCCCTCTGCACGCTCCGCACTGAATCGGGCGACGCCCACCGCGGCCCGCGCTCAGTCGAGCACGTCATGAACATCACCGACGTGGGCCACATGACCGAGGACGACGACGCCGACGGCGGCGGCGAAGACAAAATGGAGGCCGCCGCCAAACGTCTCCTTGAGGCCAAGAAGTCCGGCAAGACCCACGAGTCCGAGGGCGTGGACGCGAGCGATCCCCGCGCGATCGCCGCGTTCTACGCCAAACGCTTCATCGACGACGCCACCACGCTCGGGCTCAAGGTCGCGATCGAATCCTGGCAGCGCGCCGACGTCATGCCCCACGCCTCGACGCACGTCGAGACCATGATCGAGCAGATCAAACAGCTCGAATCGCGCGGCTTTGCCTACGTCCGGGGCGACAAGGGCGAAAGAGCCGTCTACTTCGATGTCTCCAAGCTCGACGATTACGGCAGGCTCTCGGGCAACACGCTCGACAACCTCCGCGGCGGTGCGGGCGGCCGCGTCACCGAAGAGACCCAAGCACAGAAGAACCACCCCGCCGACTTCCTGCTCTGGAAAGAAGACGAGCGGCATCTCATGAAATGGCCCTCCCCCTGGGGCACGGGCTACCCGGGCTGGCACATCGAGTGCACCGCGATGTCGCTCGAGATTCTCGACCCCAAGAACGAACGCGGCGAGATCGACCTGCACTCGGGCGGCGAGGACAACATCTTCCCCCACCACGAGTGCGAACTCGCCCAAGCCCGCGGCGTCACCGGGAACGCCCGCTTCGCACGGGCATGGGTCCACACCCGGTTCCTCCGCGTCGAGGGCGAGAAGATGTCCAAGTCCAAGGGCAATTTCTACACACCCCGCCAGCTCATGGCGGACGGCCACCAGCCCGCAGCAGTCCGGCTCGAGCTCATCAAGACGCACTACCGCGCCAACGCCGACTTCTCCAAGCAGGGCCTCACCGATTCGGCGCGCGTTATCGACCGCTGGCGCCGCTTTGTCGAGAAAGGCCGCGCGTCAGGCACCACCGGCGAGCGCAACGCCGAGGTCGCGGACGCCTTCGCCGCCGCGATGCACAACGACCTGCAGGTCGCCACCGCGATCGGCGTGATCAACAGCTGGATCAACTCGTGCGACGCGCCGACCCGGGCCGACGCCGCCCTGCTCGCGGGCGAGCTCGACCCGGTCTTGGGCCTGCTCGAGCGCGACGTTATCGAGGCGAAGCAAGAGGGCGACGTCGTGTGGCTCCCGGGCGTCGATCCCGACCCCGCCATCGAGCAGCTCGTCGCCGACCGCAAGACCGCGAAGAAGTCCAAGGACTTCGCCCGAGCCGACGCCATCCGCGACGAGATCCAGGCCAAGGGCCTGACGATCAAGGACGTCGCAGGAGGCAAGGTCGAAATCGGCCGGGCCTAGAGCCGGCCCGAACGAGCCCCCCGCGTAAGCGGGGGAAAAGGAAAGCCCGCCCCCGTCCATACTTTCTCCCCAGCTCACGCTGGGGGCTCGTAAAGAACACGACTCGCGCCTGCTACGTCGGCAACTCATCCACATCGTCCTCGAACACATCATCGGGCCCGCCCCCGTCCCGGTGATCCGACACGGGCCCCGAGCGCTGCCCGGGCGAGAACGTGTACCCCGGCTCCTGCCCGCCCGTCTCGAACGGCGCCGACGACTTCGACTCGATCGACCCCGACGCCGACCCGAACGAGTCACCGCCGTACGACTCGCCGTACCCGCCGCCACCGCCCTGTCCGTGCCGCCAGTCCCGGTTTTTGAACCGCGTGGTCTTGTCGTCCCACGTCAGCTTCACGGTCCCGGTCGGCCCGTTGCGCTGCTTCGCGATGATCAGCTCCGTGAGCGTCAGCAGCTCCTCGTTCTCCGGGTCGTTCTTCCACTGCTCGTCGTCCTTGTGGTAGTATGCCTCGCGGTGCAGCAGCGCCACAACGTCCGCGTCCTGCTCGATCGAGCCCGACTCGCGCAGGTCGCTCATGCGCGGCCGGTTCCGCTCGCGCTGCTCCGCGCCGCGGTTGAGCTGCGCGAGGCACACCACCGGGATATCCAGCTCGCGCGCGAGCGACTTGATCTGACGGCTGATGGTCGAGACCTCCACCTGACGGCTCTCCCTCGCCGCGCCCGGCGCCGTCAGCAGCTGCAGGTAGTCAATAAACAGCGCCCCGATCCCGAACCGCTCCTTCATCCGCCTCGCCTTGGCGCGCATCTGCAGCACCGTCAGCCCCGGCGTGTCATCGACGTAGATCGGCGCCTCGTACAGCTCCTCGATCGCCTCGTTGACCCGCTCCCAGTCCTCCTTGCCGAGATCCGCCGTGCGGAGCTTGTGCGCATCAATCCCCGACCGAGCCGAGATCAGACGAAGCGACAAAGCCTCCTTCGACATTTCCAAGCTGAAGATCCCCACCGGCACCGGCTGCGCATCCTCGCTCGACGGGCTCCACGGCGTCCGCCCACCGAACGCCACCTGCTCCGCGAGGTTCAGCGCGAGCGCCGTCTTGCCCATCGAGGGACGCGCCGCGAGGATGAGCATCTCCTTCGGCTGAAGACCACTCAAGAGCGAGTCCAGATCCTCGAACCCCGTCTTCACGCCCGACACACCGCCGAACTCCGCGATCGCCTCGAGCCGCAGCAGCTCCTCCGCGAGCACCGCGCTGAGCTTCTCCGGTCCCGCCGTCTGCTCCTCGCTCGCGATCTCGAAGATCGCCTGCTCGGCCGCATCGACAATCTCACCCGCGTCCGTCGGCCCATCACCGCCTGCGTGGTAGGCGTCGTACAGGATGGTCCCCGCCGCGTCGATCAGCCGCCGCAGCTTCGCGCGGTCCGCGACGATGTGCGCGTACCGCACCGCGTTCCGAGCGCTCGGCACCGCCTCCGCGAGTTCCACCAGATACTCCGCGCCCCCGATCGGCTCGAGCTGACCCGAGACCCGCAGCGCCTCGGCGATCTGCACAAGGTCGCCCGACCGGTGCTCGTCGTACACATCCACGATCGACTTGAAGATCGCCCCGTGCGTCTGCTTGTAGAACTGCTCGGGCTTGCTGACGACCGACAGCACCTCGCCCAGCACGCTCGGATCAAGCAACAGAGAACCGAGCAGCGACATCTCCGCCTCGATCGAGTGCGGCGGCAGCCGATCAAAGAGCTTCTCCAGACTCTCCGCCCGCGCCGCCAGGTGCCGCTTCCGCCGGCCCCGATCCCCGCCCTTACCGCCGCCGTCCGAACCATGCTCCAAACCACACCCCCTCACACACACGCCGGCACGATCACCCGCGACCGAGCAGTGTGCCAGATCCCCGCCCGCTCATGAGCCGAACTGCGGGAACGTCCACGGATCATCCACACAGCAACGACAGAAACAACCCGCGTCCCGCGGCCCGAAGCCCGGAACACCGACCGATCCGACGCACAAAAATTGGTCCGCGGCCACACAAAGGTGCCCGCGGACCAAGATCGTCGATCCCGCTGATGCTTGGCGTGCTCAAGGGCCCTTGCAACCGGGCCCATCCCGTCATCGCCGAGTGGTCACGAGGTCCAGCACATCGAAGACGTTGACCGCGCCGTCGCCGTTGTAGTCCGCGAGCGGCCCCGCCGGAGCCTGATCGACATCCCGCAGCAGATCGATCAGATCGAAGACGTCGCCCGCTCCGTCGCCGTTCAGATCGGGATCGAATCCGATCCCGAGCGCATCCGACATCGCGGTGTGCACGTCGGTGTTGTCGACGTACTCGCCCCGGACAGGATCCACGCCGTCGAACAGTCCTACGAATCGGCCGCTCCCCGCGCCGAACGCCCAGAGCGGCACCAGCTCATTGGTGTGGTTGGTGCTCCACCAGATGCCAGCCGGGAGCTCGCCCACGCCCACCGTCTGCGGCGGCTGCATGAAGACCGAGGCGCTGTCCGGCCCGAGCAGAAGCCCGTTGGCGTGATCAGTCGTGATGAGCAGCAGCGTCTCATCCCACGAGCTCTCCATCTCGACCCACGCGATCACCTGATCGATCGCCCGATTGAACGACAGCTGCTCCTCGATCATCCGTGGCAGGTCGTTCGCGTGCGCGGCAGAGTCCACGCTGGCACCCTCGATCATCAGAAAGAAGCCGTCCTCATCTTGCTTCAGCGTGTTGATCGCCGCCTGGCTCAGAACATCGAGATCCGGCATCACGAACGGAACCGCGCCGTTCGGGCTCATCGGGTCATAGAACCGAGGGTCGTACGCATTCGTGCGACCCGTCGTATCGCGGCTGTGCAGACTCGAACTCACCGGCACCAGTCCGAACAAGCGCGACGGAGCCGCGGCCGCTCCGCTCGCAAGATCACGCAGATCGCCCGAGTCGTCCACGAAGGTCCAGCCCGCCGAGCCGTCGCGCAGCGCGATCAGGTTCGCCTCGCTGAGCACCTCATACTCCGGCGTCCGCGGCACGCCCCCCGAGCCGAACTCGGGATGGCCCGGGCTGATAATCACGCTCAGCAGCCCGTTGTTCACCATCGCGTCGCTGATGATCTCTTCAAGCTGACGGCTCGGGCTCGCCGTCCCGAACGCCGACGGTGTCGCGTCCGTGAACGGCTTCGTCGTCACAACACCCGCCGACTTGCCGAGCGCCACCAGCTGCTGCGTGATGAAAGGAACCGGGTTCTCCGAGAGATCAAAGTTGATCGTTGAGTTGTAGCTCTTCACGCCGCTCGCCAGCGCTGTGCCCGCGGCCGCCGAATCGGTCACGTTCCGCGTCACCAGGTAGTCGTACGCGGCAAAGCCCGGCGTGCTGACGATCTCGAACTCCGCCGCCGCGAGCTGCGCGAGCGGGATCAGCGGCGCCGGTAGGATCGGATTTGGAATCAACTGCACCGGCGTCCCACGCCCGAGCCGACCGTTGTTGTCAACGAGATTGACGTTCGCCGGCGTGTCGTCCCATGCAGCCGCCGGGTTGTAGGAACCGAACTCCGGGTATGTGAATCCATCAAACAACGAGATCGGCAAAACCGATCCACCCGTGCTCGACGGCGGAACCGCCTGCGTGTGCCCCGGGTAGGTGGACATCCAATACAGCTCGAAGTCACGCTCCCACCGCTGACGGAACGCGTCTGACGTGCCCGAGTCAAAGCCGAATTGCCACTGGTTCGCGGCTTCCCACGTCGTCGGGCCGGCGCCATCGGAGATCATCAGGATCACGTTCTTCACGGTCTGCGCCGATGCTGGAGCAGCAACCAACGCACCGAGCGCCATGAGGCAGATCTTGTTCTTCATGACTGCACGCTACTGATCGTCTGATCGGCAGCGATGAAGAAACAGTTCATTGTGCGCCAAGATCGAAAGCAGACTCCTTCCAACATCGATATCGCAGTGACTTACGTCGATGGACGCACAATCGAATCCTGATAAACACCCCGACCGGCACCCCACGGCCGCACACCCCTACGCTCCGTCGATGCCCGACTTCCTCACCGAATCCCTCTCCGACGCCTACGACGACACCATGCTGCCCACGCCCCTGCCGGCAGACCCCTTCCCGCTCTTCCAGGCCTGGTTCGACGAGGCACACGCCAAGGCGCACCAGCCCAACCCGAACGCCATGACCGTCGCGACCATCGATCCCGAAGGCACCCCCTCGGCCCGCATCGTCTTATGCAAGGCAATCCACCCCGACCCAGGCCGCGTTGTTTTCTACACCAACTACAAGGGTCGCAAGGGCCGTGCTCTCGCTGCCAACCCGCACGCCGCCGTGATCTTCCATTGGGACCACCCCGACCGTCAGGTCCGGATCGAGGGCCCGGTGACCCGGAGCCCCGCCGAGGAATCCGACGCCTATTTCAAGACCCGAGCGTGGCAGTCCCGCCTCGGCGCGTGGGCGAGCGACCAGTCCGAACCGATCGCGAGCCGCGAGAAGCTCTTCGAGCAGATCGAGCAGCGCGCCAAGGAACTCGGCATCACCAAAGAGATGCTCGCCGACGACACCGCGGGCGATATCGAGATCCCCCGCCCGCCCCACTGGGGCGGCTTCCGCGTCTGGGCCAAGCGTGTCGAGCTCTGGTGTGGCGGCACGGGCCGAGTCCACGACCGAGCCGAGTGGACCCGCGAACTCACGCCCGCGGGCGATGAATTCGACGCAGGCAACTGGTCCAGAACCCGCGTCCAGCCATAGACTCCAACTAAAATCAACAATATCGATACAGATAATAATTTACATACCATCAAACGGAGATTCAAATTTTTTATGATCACTGGGTTGTCCATGATCTTTCATTTCTTTACTCTTACGACAATCAGCCTCATCCAATTTACGGCCAATCGTTCTATGGTCATCTTTCGCGACTATGGATCTCGTTTTGGACAACGCCTTACCTACTGCCACCGAACAATCTGGCTCATCGCGCATAACAAGAACACGCACAGCGTAAGGGTACCGCTCGCGAGTTATTCCCACCATTGCACCGCAGCAAAGCCATCTTTCATTTTGTATCGGGGGCTTGCGAAGAATAATGAGCTTTTGATCAGAGTCGCTCACACCCTTAAGTTCAAGATAGACATTGCTATAGTCGTGACGAGCAAATCCGATAAAATGACGCTTCCCGTCCTTCTTGCATACCTGACGCGCTTTCAATCCACCTCTTATCCATCGCCTTCGGATTTGCAACACGGACTCCCGAATACCGTCCTTATCGGTTGACTTGATCAAATACCGATGGAACAAGTAGAAGTCGCCAATCAGCCTCTTCTCTGTATCCCGCCGCTCAACGCTGTTCGTGCGCCACGTCTTTATGGATTCCCACAGCGTTGCACCGAATGCGCGAAGCAGCCCACCTGAAACAAAATCAACGAAGTAACCACTAGCGATAACTGAACTCAAATAGATAAGAAGTTTATTTACAACATCTTGTGCAATAGATACAGTATTCATCGGCAGTCTCTTGATAATGCATATTTCACTCTCAAAAATAGTATTCAGTTTTTCTCAGTGGGCACGGACATACACAATCAATGGCACGCGCACCTTGTCGGGCCACCGCTCGGGCGGCAGTTCCCACCACAGGATCTCCTCCGGCGTCGGCGACGCTTCAACCGGAACCGCCTCGGGCGACTCCATCAGCGTCACCTCCGCCCCGAGCTCTTCCAGACGCCGAACCAGCCGGACCACGTCACGCCGCGTGCGATCGAGCGTCGCGACCCAGTGATCGCGCGTGACCGGTCCCGCCTGGGCGAGTTCCAGCTGAGGCTGCGATCGAGCCGCCTCATAGCTGAGAGCGAACTGCGAGTCGTCGCGCTGCGCTTCAACGATCGGCACCGCGAGATCCATCGCCGCGAGCGTCGTCTCCGGGACGCGGTCGGTCACAACGAACGCCGCCCCGTCCGCAACCATCGCGGGCGAGACCGCCTCCGCAAACCGCACGCGAATCATCAGCCGGTCCGACGCCAGCGCCGACTCGACGTCCTCCGCCGACTCGATCACCCGCGACCCGGGATCGGCCTCCATCGCCATCGACCGCATCGCGAGCGCGTCGTCCATCATCGGGGCAGCCGCGGCCGCTGTCTCCGCGGGCCCGGTCTTCTCCGCCAGCACCGCCGCCGACTCCTCGAGCCGATCCAGCGCCAGCGCCCGTGGCTTCTCCGACGCCAACGGCTCGATCCGCTCCGCGATCGTGTAGATCGTCAGCCCCGACGCGATCAGGAGCGCCGCCGCCGCCGCGACCGCGAGCCCGCGCTGATGCCGCGCGAGCGTCCGCGCTGCGATCCGCCGCACACGCCGCCGCATCGGGACGACCCGGGCCCGCCGGATCTCGCCGCCCGCCGACCGCTCGATCTTGGCAAGGACCGCCGCATCAACCTCGCCGAGTGCCTCGTCGAGCGCCGCCGAGAGCAGCCCCTCCGGTGCCGAGACCGCGCCCAACTTGCCGAGCGCCCTGCGGTCTGCGCGCATCGCCTCGATCCGCTTCGCGTGCCCGCCCGAGACCGCCGGCGTCTCGTCCGACTCGACCGCGCGCAGCCACGCCCCGTCGTCGGGCACGCCGCCGTTCGGGCTGCCGTTCACGCTGTCGAGGCCGTCATCCGTCATGCAAACCGTCCGCTTCCAGTTCCTTCCGCAGGGCCGCCCGGGCCCGGAACAACCGGCTCTTGACCGTCCCCACCGTCAGATCGAGCACCAGCGCGATCTGCTCGTAATCCAACCCCCGCACGTCGCGGAGCACCAAGATCGCCCGGTGCTCGACCGAGATCGCGCGCAGTCCGCGCGCCACGGCTGAACCGGTTTCCTCCAATTCGACGCCCGAACCCGCCGCCGGTTCCCCCTCATCCGCAACCAATCGCACCCCGCTCGCACGTTCGTCAGGTTTCTGTGAGGTTTGGGACCCATCCAAGCTCGCGTGGGCCCGCAGCCGCCGGCCCCGGAGCCAGCTCAGGCAGGCATTCATCGCGATCCGCGTGAGCCACGTGGACAGGCTCGCCCGCCCGTCGAACCCCTCGATCCCCTTGATCGCCTTGACGAGCGCGTCCTGCGAGAGATCCCGTGCGTCGGCCGCGTTGCCCACCATCCGCAGGCACACCGCGTACACCCGGTCCACCTCGGGCTCGAGCAGCTGCGACACCGCCGCGCGATCCCCCCGCCGCGCCCGCTCGAGCAGCTTCGGATCGATCACCGGCGGAACACGCGACCCCATAGGCCCCGAGGGTACGCCGACTCCTGAACAAGCCCTCGGCGTAAGCCGAGGGTCCGGCACACCCCAAACCCTCGGCTCACGCCGAGGGCTCGTCAGAACCAACGACCCCCCAATCCACAACCCCAGTCCCAGATCCCAAGTCCCAAGTCCCAGACCCCAACCCCCCATCCCTATCGTCCACCGTGAACCCCAACGACACCTACACCAGCCCCCTCGCCGCCCGCAACGCCAGCCCCGAGATGCTCGAGATCTGGTCCCCGCGGCACAAGTTCAACACCTGGCGCCGCATCTGGCTCGCCGTCGCCGAGGCCCAGCACGAGGTCACCAAAGACTGGGACCAACCCCTCGTCACCAAAGCACAAGTCGAAGAACTCCGCGCCGTCGTCGAACGACGCATCACCGACGAAGAGATCGCCCGCGCCACCGAGATCGAGCGCGAACTCCGCCACGACGTCATGAGCCACGTCCACTGCCTGGGCGAGCAGTGCCCGGGCGCGAAAGCGATCATCCACCTCGGGTGCACGAGCCAGGATGTGGTGTGCAACGCGGATCTGGTCACGCTCTGGAAGGCTGGCAGACTGGTCGTCGCGAAGCTCAACCGTGTGATCTCGGCGCTCGGTACTGCCGCAACGAAGAGTGCTTCTATTCCGACGCTCGGCTTCACGCACTATCAGCCGGCGCAACCGACGACGGTTGGCCGCCGGGCGGTTCAGTGGGCCTACGAGCTCACGCTCGTCGGATACCGCCTCCACGAGTTGCTGGAATCGACGCCGTCAGATCCTGGGCTCCGTCTTCGTGGACTCCGCGGTGCCACCGGCACCCAAGCCTCGTTCCTGGCGCTCTTCCAGGGCGACGCCGATGCAGTCGATCAACTCGATCAGATCTTCCATGAGAAGGTGTTTGATCTAGATCTCGATTGGGGCGACTCATACATCTGGACCACGCAGACCTACCCGCGCGTCTGCGATACGTTCGTGCTGAGTGATCTCGCAAGCCTTGCCTCCGTCCTCCACAAGATCGCTACCGACATCCGCCTCCTCTCCAACCGCAAAGAACTCGACGAGCCCTTCGGCTCCAAACAAATCGGCTCCTCCGCCATGCCCTACAAGCGCAACCCCATGCGCTGCGAACGCATCTGCGGGCTCACACGCTTCGTCATGAACCTCGTTGGCAACGCCTACGACACCGCCGCCACCCAGTGGCTCGAGCGCACCCTCGACGACAGCTCCAACCGCCGCCTCTCGCTCCCCGAAGCCTTCCTCGCCCTCGACGGCGCGCTCGACCTCATGCACAACGTCGCCTCGGGCTTGATCGTCCACGAGGCAATGGTCAGGAAAAACCTGATGGCAGAGCTGCCCTTCCTCGCCACCGAGAACATCATGATGGAAGCCGTCAAGGCAGGCGGCGACCGCCAGGACCTGCACGAACGCATCCGCGTGCACGCCCAGGAAGCGGGCCACAAGGTCAAACACCTCGGCGAAGAGAACGACCTCATCGACCGCCTGCGATCAGACGACGCCTTCAGCGCGGTCCATAACCTGCTCACCGAAGACGAGCTCCTCGACCCCATGAAGTACGTCGGCCGCGCCGTCGAACAAACCGAACGATTCGTTCAGGAGGTCATCGAACCCCTCCGCGAACGCTACGGCGACGACCTCGCCGATCCGGAGTCATCCGAACCGCGGGTGTAAGGAGCGAAGCGACCAAGAAAGGCGTGGCACAGGCGTCCCGCCGGTGTGTGCCCCCGATGCACAGGCTGGACGCCTGTGCCACCACCGGATCAACGTCCGCTTCACCCACCCGTCCCCGTCTGCGACACATCATCCGGCAGCGCCTCGCCCCGCGGATCCTCGTACGTCCCCGGGAACGGAAACGGCGTCGTGAAGCTCGTCCGGAGCTCCTCCTCGGGCGTCACACGCGGCCGCTGCGGTGTCTCGAACGTCTTGTCGCCGGTCCCGTCACGACCACCAACCGATCCGCGCGGCTCGTCCAGACCCATGACACCAACCTCCTCGGGCCGCACAGAAACACCGCGGCCAACCCACCTATATCGGCGGCGGCGTCTGTCCCCATGATCCCGCGGACCGAATCATCGCCGGACGTGCAGATCCTGCCCGTACAACCGATACCGCCCGCCCGCGCTCGCGCTCGAGCCCGCCTGGGTCACTCCCCGACGACCAGCCCGTCGTACGCCAGCCGAACGTTCTCGGGCAGCTCCGCCTCGACCTCCGCGTGCACCAGTTCGTGATTCATGTGCACAAAGAATGTCTTTCCAGCCCCGACCCGCTCCGCGACGTTCACCGACTGATCGAGCGTGAAGTGCGTCGGGTGCTTGCGCCGCCGCAAGGCATCGAGCACAAGCACCTCAAGACCATCGAGATAGGGCCACGTGTCGGGCGGGATCGCGCTGACGTCCGTGCAGTAGGCGAAGGGCAGGATCGAGCCATCCGGATCGCCGGCCCCACCAGCGAACAGCCCGCGCGACGCCACATCGAACCGGAACCCGAGGATCGGCAGCCGACCGTGCAGCAGCTCGATCGGCGTGATCTTGAGCCCGTACAGCTCGAACGACCGGAACGGCTGGATCCTCCGCGCGATCACCGTCGCCACGAAGCTCTTCTGCACGTTCGCGTGCGCCTCGAAAATGTGCTGGTACACCCGCCGAAGGTGCTGCAGCGTCTTGTCGTCCGCGTACAAATCGATCGGCCGCTGCATCATCACGTTGAACCGCCGCACCTCGTCGAGCCCCCACGTGTGATCGACGTGGTTGTGCGTGAACAGGATCGCGTCGAGACGCGTGAGACCGGCGGTCATCGCCTGCTGCCGAAGATCCGGCCCGGCATCGATCAGGATGACACGCTCCTGCCCCGTCGGGTCCGTGAACTCGAGCACCGCGCTGGTGCGCAGCCGCACGTCCCGAGGATCATCCGAGATCGGATCGATCCCGATCGAGGGAACCCCCGCCGACGTGCCGGTGCCAAGGAAACGCAAACGCATCGCAAGAGCGTAGACCAAAGACCGCTTCACGAGCCCCCAGCGTGAGCTGGGGAAAAAGCAAGGTCGATCACGCCCATACTTCCTCCCCAGCTCACGCTGGGGGCTCGTTCAAGAGGATCACTCCCCCCGGTCCCGCATATACAAATGAACCGCCGTGTGCCGGTACGAGTGCGTCTCGGGCCCGATCGCGCCCTCGATCGACATCTCCGCATCGACCGTCTTCGACGGGCTCGGCCCGCCCGCGATCGCGTCGAAGACGTCCAGCTCCTCGTCGTCCATCTCGTCAAGATCAATCACCTCGACCTTGGGGGGTGTTTCTTCTGAAGACACCGTCTCGAGCTTGTGCACGAAGGGCCAGGGCGTGCGGATGACCGCGTATCCCGTGTCGTCGAGCTTCTGGATCAGCTTCGCCGCCTGCCGCCTGACCTTGTCCCAGCCCGCGGGGTCCTGCACAAGCGGGTAGGGCGGATCGAGAAAGATCAGATGCACCGGGTCCGGGCAACGCGCGACCGCGATCGGCCCCAGTGCGTCGCCCAGCACCAGCTCGCAGACGTCATACGCCCCGAGCATCCGCAGGTTCTTGTCGATCACCCGCGCGACCTGCTTGTCCTTCTCGACCATCACGACCCGCGACGCCCCGCGGCTCGCCGCCTCGATGCCGATCGCGCCGGACCCGCTGAACCCATCGAAGACCGCCTCGCCCTCGACGTGCCCGCGCAGCAGGTTGAACACCGCGAGCTTCACGCGGTCCGGGATCGGACGCGTCTTCTCGGTGCCCTTCGGCGCCTGGATCTTCTTCGCTTTGTACTTGCCGCTGATGATCCGCACGGCAGACGGAAGCCACGCGAGCCCCGGAAATCAAGCGTCCGGGGCCGCCGCCATCGCCGCCGCCAGCTCGCGGCTCAGCGCCTCGCAGGCAACCCGGACGTTCCGCGTGCAACGAGCGAAGGCGTCAAGCACCTCCCGCTCGGAGTTGCCGTAGCTGAACAAATGGATCTCATGGAGCCAGCCGAGCCGATTTTCGGCGTCTTCGATCTGAGCGAAATGAACCGGCAGACGCGCCAGCCCGACCCGGCCGTCGCGCCAGCCGTCGTCGGTCCGGCCCAGATGGTGCCCCAGGGCGTTCGTGATCGAGACCGCCCCCGCAAAACCGATGTTGTGCCGCAGCTCACGCATAAACAGATGCACACGCCCGCTCGCACGCATCGCGAAGGGCACACGGTCCCGATCCGGGTTCGGGGTCAGGTCAGCGAACGCGGCGTCGTTGGTCTCGAGAACCGACTCGTCGCCGTTCAACCACTCGATCAGCTCAAAGAACCGCTCGGCCGCAGGGTCGTTGCCCAGAGGAACAAAGTCCTCAAGCTCGGTCCGGATGAGCTCCGGGCGAGCACGGAAATCGACGTACTGCTCCGTCGCATCACTTTCCGCGTGCGTCCATGGGTGAGACCGCGGCACGTTCCGCTCAAGCGACTGCGCGTAGTAGACGTGCAAGACGATTCCTTCCGCCCATGCTCGCGCAGGGACCGCCTCGCACAAACAACAAGAGCCTCAAGTGATCGTGGAGCGTATCGGATCAGATCGCGTCGGAGTGCGCCAGACGCTCGAGCTCGGCGTCGATATCGAGCCCCGCACGGCCCTCGACGATGTCCGCGATCGACGCCCGCCGGATCGGCGGCGTCTGCAGACCGGTCAGCACCTGCCAGAAGGGCTTGCCCGCCCGATCCTCACGCCAGCAGCTGAGAGGCCCCCGCGGATCCTGGGCCGCCTCGGCCAAGGCCGGGCCGCCGATGAAGACCGTCCGCTGGATCATCAGGAGGTCTTCTGAGGCAAACTCCGCCTCGGCCGCCACGCCCGCCATCGCGTCCACGATGTCCGCAAACAGCCCTGGATCGTTGCGGAGGCAGTGGTCCGCGTCGGACCAGATGAAGTACCGCGACCGGGCGAGCGACCGCCGTTGCCCGCGGTCCCGCTGGCGCAGGGCGTTGGTGACGCCGTGCAGGCCGTCGATCCGCCGGTCGAGCCGATCCACGGGGGCGACCCGCTCGAGCTGGTGGCAGAAGTCATCGAGCGTCGAGATGAACTGTCCGAACAGGGGGTAGACGACGCTGTCCCGCTGGCCCGCGAGGAAGGTTTGGAGACGACCGACAAACCGGTTGCGCTGCGTCGAGTCGAAGTGATCCGCCACGAGGTGAGCATCGTCGAGGAGGCTGACGGCATCGGGCTCCCACCCGATCGCAAAGAAGCCGTCCTGGCTTGATTCAAATGCTCGCTGCATGGCATACCGGCCGGCGAACGCCGACCCCTCCACTCTCATCCGGACCGGGACGAGTGCCCGGATCCGAATGCGGTGCGCCGCCCGCCCGCATGGTCCGTCCGCGTGGCCGAGGAACGCGATCTCACTCACCTGCATCAACACATCGCCCGGGAAACCATTGCTGATGGCCCCCGAATGAGGTGATTGGCTGCAGATCACAACGTGCCACGGTGGTCGGCTGACGCCACCAAACCTCGCGATTTCGATACATCTTTCCTGATCCGCAGGACCGGAACCCGATCAGAATCCATGCACCAATGCATGGCTTGCGCGAATCTGCATGACTACACCCGAAGTGCACGCATTCTGGACGATTAGTGAACGATCTTGGTGATCTCGATGATTAGTCACCCTGAACAGGCGTGTATACTCGGACCTTCTCATTGAACCCGGGTCACTTCCGTGGGTAAATCGCCCTATTCAAGCGATACCTGCACGGAGAAACAGGTGATCCTGAGTCAGGGGATACCGATACTGGGTTAGAAACGTGAGGCGAACATTCAGTTCACCCGATTCAGGAACGTGTGGGAAAGACGCGTGAGCCGCTTCGAAGTGAAACGCTCACCAACCTCTCACGTCGCATTCACAACGTAGAGACCGATCACGAGGGCTTACAGCAAGTCGACAGAGAGGAAACGGGGTACACCATGGACGCTCAGCAATTCCGCGGAATCGGCGCACTCTCGATGGCAACCGCCATCACCGAGGTGGTGTGCGACCTGCCCGCCGTCGCCACCCTGTCCTGGGGTGACCGCGCGGCCGAGGCGCTGGGCCTGATCGCCTCGCCCTGCTGGTCCTGCATCATGATCGGCACGCTCGATACCTCGGGTGCGCTTATCTCCCACGAAGCCACGGGCGTCTCGCAGCGCGGCTTCAGCGGCTCCGATACCGCCCGCAGCGCCGAGCTCACCCTCCGCTCCAAGACCGAGCGCATCCAGGACACGGGCCTCCGCCTGAACCCCGCCGACCTCCGCGTCGGCGTCACCGGCACGCTCCCGAGCCTGCTCGGCGGCGACGTCTGGCGCACCCGCGGCCTCGGGCAGCTCTGGTCCGACATCGCCGTCCGCGACGTCATCCTCTCCGCCCAGAAGCTCGGCAGCATCGAGGCGGGCCGCGTCCTGATCGCGATGGTCGGGCTCGCCGACGCCAACCTCGAGCGCGCCACC
Source organism: Planctomycetota bacterium (assembly GCA_038746265.1). Lineage (GTDB taxonomy): Bacteria > Planctomycetota > Phycisphaerae > Phycisphaerales > UBA1924 > JBCBKP01. The sequence goes on along the minus strand of JBCDKU010000027.1, from coordinate 437 downwards.
GAAGAGCAGATCGCGGTGATGAAGGTCACCATGCCGCTGCTCGTCCGCCGGGCGCTCATGGCGATCGGTGCCCGCCGCACGACCTCGTCGCGCTGGCTCACCGTCCGCGAGGAGCAGGTGCTCAACGAGCTGACCCTCGGCAAATCGGTGCGGCAGATCGCCGAGGAGCTGGGCCGCAGCCCGCACACCATCCACGACCACGTCAAGAGCCTGCACCGCAAGCTCAACGCCTCGAGCCGCGGCGAGCTCGTCGCCCGGGCGCTCGGCTACCTCGACGAGGGCCAGCGCATCCGCGATCGCTCGATCCCGAGCGAGCAGCGTCAGCCCGAGATCCAGACGACCGCCGCCGCCCAGATGCCGGCCCGCCAGCCGCTCGCCAACGCCCTCAACGGCGCACGCCAGGAGAGCCCGGCCGCCGAGATCGGCATCCCCGCGGG
>JBCDKU010000026.1:0-30965 GCA_038746265.1 Planctomycetota bacterium | reverse complement strand
CATCCGCATCCGCTTGTAGCGATTGCCGCTGACGCCCCCCACCACCTCGAAGCGGATGCCCTCGACCTCGACCGAACGGCAGAGGATCTCCGATAGGTCGCGCTTGGAGATGTACGCGGTCATGTCGCGCATGTTGAGCTTGGTCGTGGGCTCGAGGATCTCGCGGAAGTTGGCGATACGCACGCACACGCTCGACGGGCCGCCGCCGCGCTCGGCTGGGCGATGGGCGTAGTAGGCCGCCGTCGCCTCGCCGAAGACCTTGCAGACACCGTAGAGGTTGTCGGGCCGGAATTGCTCGCGGACGCCGAGCTGGACGTCCTTTGGGTAGCCCTCGATCGTCTGTGCGCTCGAGGCGTATACCACGCGCGGGACGCCCTCGAGCGCACAGGCGTCGAAAACATTGAACACGCCGTCCACGTTGGTCTCGCGGATGTTCGCCCACGCGTCGTCGCTCACGTCGATCACGCCCGCGAGGTGCACGACGGCGTCGCAGCCCTTGACGGCGGCTCGGCAGGCCGCGTGGTCGCGGACGTCCAAGACAAACGGATCCTCGGGCGAGCAGTGGGCGACCTCGGCCATCGAATCGGTGGTCAGGTCGCTCAGACGCAGGCGGAAGCGATCCTTGGCGTATTTAGCGAGCGTGCGGCCGATGCGGCCGCCGGCACCGGTGACGAGAACGGTCGGCTTGGGGTCGGTGGTCATGCCCACACGGTACCGCCCGGAGGGTTCTACCGTTTGCCCCACGGCAGAAGGAGGGACCGCGCCATGAAGCCCGTAATGATTTCGTTTCTCGCGCTCTGGACGCTCGCCGGGTCGGGCTGCATCGTCGGCGAGATCCGCGACGAGCTCGTCCGGATCAACGAGCAGATGCAGACCATCGACGGCCAGCTCACGGAACTCAACGAGCGCCGCCTCGCGGCCCTGGACCGCATGGCCTCGATCGACACATCGCTGACCTCGATCGACGACGATCTCACGGCGGTCCGCGAGCGGCTCGGCCCGATCCAGGAGTCGCTGGAATCGGTGGACGGCTCGCTCGTTTCGCTGCGGCAGACCATCAACAACATCGACAGCACCATCCCCTTCCTCCGCATCACGGGCGACGACAAGGAGGCGAAGGAGCAGCTCGACGAGCGCGAGGCCGAGCAGCAGCAGCAACGCGAAGAGCGGCAGCAGAACCCGGGCGGCGGGGGCGACCGGTGAGCAAGCGGATCGCGATCGCCTCGTGCCGTGAGAAGGACCAGTTCGTCGTCGAGGACGACCCGGTGCTCGCAGCCGCGTTCGAGTCGCGGGGCCACGCCGCGAGCATCATCGACTGGGACGACACCGAGGCCGACTGGGCGTCGATGGACGCGCTGCTGATCCGGACGACGTGGGACATCGTGGATCGGATGGACGAGTTCGTGCCCTGGCTCGAGCACGTCGAGTCGGTCTCGACGCTCATCAACCCGCTTGAGGTCCTGCGGACCAACTTCGACAAGGGCTACCTCAAGACGCTCGCGGAGAACGACGTGCCGATCGTGCCCTCGGTGTTCATCGAGCCCGATGAGTTCGTCGAGCCATCCAAAGTTGCCGCCGAGCTTGAGTGGGATCGCGTGGCCGTCAAGCCGCAGCTGGGTGCAGCCGCGGTCGGGCTGCTTGTTGGTAATCACACCGACCCCAGGATCAATGAACACGCCAAGCAGCTCTCGACGGCAGGGCCCTTTGTGATCCAACCGTTCATCGAGAACGTGACCGAGGTCGGCGAGATGTCGGTGGTGATCATCAACGGTGAGTTCAGCCACGCCGTCCGCAAGACACCCGCCGCGGGCGATATCCGCGTGCAGTGCGAGTACGGCGGCCGGTACGAGCTGGCCGAGCCCACGCCCCGCGCGGTCGAGGTCGCCCGTGCGGCGTACGCGTGCTTCCCGGATTCGGCGATGTACGCCCGCATCGACCTGCTCAACCCGGACGGCGAAAACCCGATGGTGATCGAGTCGGAGCTTGTTGAGCCCGAGCTGTTCTTCCGGATGACCGAGGCAGGAACGACGCGGTTCGTCGAGGCCGTCCTCGCGCGTCTCGGCGGGTAGGATCGCGGCGATGTCCGATCGCGTCCGAATCACTGACGTCGCCCCGCGCGACGGCCTGCAGAACGAGCCGGGCCGCGTCCCGACCGAGGGCAAGGCCGAGCTTGTGCGGGCGCTCGCCGCGACGGGCGCGGCGGAGATCGAGGTCTCGTCGTTCGTGAGCCCGAAGTGGATCCCGCAGCTCGGCGACGCCGCGGAGCTGTTCGGCATGCTCGCGCAGGACAAACCGGAAAGCGTCCAGTTCTCGGCGCTCGTGCCGAACGCGAAGGGCATGGAGCGTCTTGCCGAGGTCAACCAGAACGCCGGCGGGAAGCTCATCGACAAGGCAAGTGTCTTCGCGGCCGCGAGCGAGACATTCAGCCAGAAGAACACCAACGCGACGATCGACGAGACGCTCGAGCGCTTCGAGCCGGTGATCGAGATGGCCAGGTCGCACGACCTCGCGGTTCGGGGCTACATCTCCTGCGTCGTCGCGTGTCCGTATGAGGGTCCGATCGAGCCGGAGCCCGTCGCGACGCTCGCCCAGCGGCTCGTTGATCTTGGCTGCGACGAGATCGATCTTGGTGACACCATCGGTGAAGGCACACCCGAGACCATCGCGGAGATGCTGCTCGCCGTCATCGAGCAGCTGGGCGGACGCCGCGAGAACGACCGGGGCGAGCCGCTGATCACGCTGCACCTGCACGATACGTTCGGCCGCGCCGCGGACTGCGTCGTCGAGGCGCTGAACCTGGGCGTCCGGAGCTTCGACGGCTCGGCCGGCGGGCTCGGCGGCTGCCCCTTCGCGTCCACGCCCGGCAAGCGGGCACCGGGCAACATCGCCACCCCGCTGCTCGTGCGCATAATCGAGAACGAGGGCTTCAAGACCGGCGTGAACGAGGCGAAGATGGCGCACGCCTCCGCGATCGCGGAGCGGCTTGTCGCGGGTGCCCGCGCGATGGAGTCGGCCGAGTGATCCGCGTCGAGGATGAAGGACCGGTCCGCATCATCACGCTCGACCGAGCCGAGAAGCGCAACGCGCTCACGCCGCCCATGCTCTCACGGCTCGCCGACGCGGCGGAAGATCTGGGTTCGACGGATTCGCGTGCGGTGCTTGTGCGCGGCGAGGGCAAGGTCTTCTGCGCGGGCTTCGACCTCGATGAGTGCAGAGGCGATACCTCCGGAGAGGTGATGCGGGCGTTCATGAACGAGCTCTCACGCGCGATCGCGGCGATGCGGTCCGCGCCGATGCCGGTGGTGCTCTGCGCTCACGGCGCAGCGGTCGCCGGCGGCTGCGCGCTGCTGGGGGGCGCGGACGTCGTCGTGGCGGATCCCGCAGCCAAGCTCGGCTACCCCGTCGTGCGTCTCGGCATCTCGCCCGCGGTCTCCGCGCCGTTCCTTCGGCTCGGGGCCGGCGACGGCTCCTGCCGTGTCCGCATGCTTGATCCGGGACTGATCGACGGGGCCCGCGCTGCGGAGATCGGGCTGGTGCACGAACTCGCCGAGGACGCGAGCTCGCGTGCCCGTGAGATCGCGGCGTCGCTCGCGGCCAAGCCGCGCGACGCCGTCCGCGCGACCAAGCGGCTGCTCAACGAGATCTCACCGACGATCACCTCGGCCCAGCTCGGCCTCACCACCAGCCTCTCGCTCACCAGCGGCGACGAGGCGCACGAACTCCTCGAACGCTTCTGGCAGCGAAAGGCGGCGACATGAGCGATCTCGCAACTCTCGAACACGACGGCGCGGTCGCTCGGCTCACGCTCAACCGGCCCGACGCCCGCAACGCCTTCTCCATCGAGATGCTGCACGACCTTCACGCGCGGCTCGACGAGTTCGGCGACGGCGGCGACGCCAAGGTCGTCGTGATCACAGGCGCGGGCAAGAGCTTCGCCGCCGGCATGGACCTCAAGCAGGTCGTCGTCGATGAATCGGGCCCCGAGCTGCCGGGCCAGCTGCTCGCGTCGCTCGGCCGTTTCAACCTTCGGCTCAGAAGGCTCCCGCAAGTCACGGTCGCGCGCGTAAACGGAGCCGCGATCGGCGGCGGCTGCGGGCTGGCGTGCGCATGCGATATCGCGGTGAGCCACGCCGACGCCAAGCTGGGCTACCCCGAGGTCGATCTGGGCATCTGCCCCGCGGTCGTCGCGCCGATCCTCGTCCGCAAGATCGGCGCGGGCCCCGCCCGCAAGGTGCTGCTCATGGGCGGCATCATGTCGGGCGAGGAGGCCTACCGCATCGGCATCGTCGATGAGCTCGCGCCGAACGCGGGGGAGCTCGACGCGCTGACGGAAGATCTCGTCGGCCGCCTCGCCGCCGGGGGGCCGCGGGCGCTCGCCGCGACCAAGGCGCTCGTCAACGAACTCGACGGCTCGCTCGACGAAGCGCTGGTCGAGAAAGCTGCCGCGCTCTCCGCGAGCGTGCTCGTGCTCGACGAGGCGCAGGCAGCGCTCAAGGCGCGACTCAAGTAACGAAGCAGCTGATCAGGTTTGCGAAGGGGAATGACTCATGGCCGCTGAACCGCTGAACGTCGAGATCGACACCTCCACCGGCAAGAACATCGCCGTGCTCACGCTCGAGCAGGAGGGCAAGCCGGTGATCGTGATGGACGAGGCGTTGCTGCAGCGGCTCGATGCGACGTTCCCAACCATCCCTGGCAACGCGCAGGGCCTCGTGATCCGTTCCGCGACCGAGCGTGCGTTTGTCGCCGGGGCGAATCTTGAGAAGATCCGCGACCTGCCCGACGATCAGCTCGCTCGCTACCTCGCATACGGGCAGGAGGTCTTCTCGAAGATCTTCGACCTGCCCTACCCCACCGCCGCCGCGATCAACGGTGCGGCGCTGGGTGGTGGGCTCGAGCTCGCGATGCACTTTGACGGCCTGATCGGCTCACCCAACGCGAGCGGCAAGCCCTACGCCGTCGGCCTGCCCGAGGCCGCCCTCGGTCTCTGCCCGGGCTGGGGCGGGACCAACCTGCTCGCCGCGCGGATCGACGCTGCGGACGGCATCCGCCGCACCGCGTCGGGCGAGACGCTGAAGTTCGACGACGCCGTCGCGGGCGGGCTGTTCGACAAGGTCGCCGACTCGGCCGACCAGCTTGTCGCGACGGCCTGCGCGTGGGTCGCCGAGCAGGACCCGCCCGGCGCGTCGGGCCGCGACGGCAAGCCGATGGTTTGCGTCGAGCGGCCCGCGACCAAGGGCCCGGTGATGGACGCCCTCGACTCGGTCCGGAGTGACCTGCCCGACACCGAGGCCGCCCGGGCCGTCGCGGACTGCATCGACCTCGGGCTCACCGGCGGCTGGGCGGCGGCGCTTGCGAAAGAGATCGAGCACCTGGTCCAGCTCCGAAAAACGGAGCGGGCGACCGAGGCGATCAACGCGTTCTTCTCCAAGTCGAAATAGCCGCACGGCTTATCAGGAGCAGAACGTCCTGATAACGACGGAAACCAGTCGCCACTGAATCTCCATTCCTAGTATGCCGCGAACGGACGGCGGCAGGAGTTCGCGGAGGAGCGGACGCAGTGCTGTCTGACCGGAAACTCGCGTGAGCATTCACGCGTGTATGAGTCCATCTCAAGTCCATCAAACGGAGGATTTTCCATGGCCGACCTGAAGCAGATGAAGGGTGTCTCTGAGCGCGATCGGAAGATGATCGAAGAGGCCGAAACGCTGCTCGGGCCCGAGCCGACCTCCATGGGCGTGATGAAGAACTTCTTCTGGGGCAACATCCGCTCCGACCTGCTCTTCCCCTACCCCAACATCGCCGAGACCAGCCCGGAAGAGACCGCCGAGTGCGACCAGCTGCTCGCGGAGCTCGAAGACTACCTCAAGAACGAGCACCCGTCGATCCAGATCGACCAGGAGCAGTACATCCCCGAGTGGGCGATCAAGAAGCTCTTCGAGCTGGGCGTGCTCGGCATGACCATCTCGAAGGAGTTCGGCGGGCTGGGTATGGGCATCACCAGCTACAACCGCGTGCTCGAGCTGATCGGTAAGTACTGCGGCTCGACCGCCGTCGTCGTTTCGGCCCACCAGTCGATCGGCTGCAAGGCCGTCATGCTCTTCGGCACCGAGGAGCAGAAGCAGCGTTGGCTCCCGCGCCTCGGCAGCGACTGGCTCAGCGCGTTCTGCCTCTCTGAGCCCAACGTCGGCTGTGACGCGGGCGGTCAGGAAACCCGCTGCGAGCTCAGCGAGGACGGCACGCACTACATCCTCAACGGCGAGAAGAAGTGGGCGACCTCCGGCGCGATCTCGGGCCTGTTTACCGTGATGGCCAAGCACAAGATGGCCGACGGCAAGGAGAAGGTCACGGCGCTCGTCTGCACGCCCGACATGGAGGGGATTGATATCTTCTCCAAGAACCGCAGCAAGTGCGGCATCCGCGGCACCTGGCAGGCCCGCATCCGGTTCACCAACGTCCGCGTGCCCAAGGAGAACCTGCTCCACAAGGAGGGCAAGGGCCTCAACGTCGCGCTGACCTGCCTCAACTACGGCCGCTGCACGCTCTCCGCCGGCATGCTGGGCGGCGCCCGCCGCGCAATGGACCAGGCGATCAAGTGGGGCCGCACCCGCTACCAGTTCCAGCGTCCGCTCGCGGACTTCGAGCTGGTCAAGAGCAAGATCGCGCACATGTCGGCGCTGACCTACGCGATGGACGCGATGCTCTACATGACGACCGGTATGCTCGATCGCCACGACGAGGACATCATGGTCGAGACCGCGGTCTGCAAGACGTTCTGCTCCGAGATGGGCTGGCGCACCGTCAACGACGCCATGCAGATCATGGGCGGCGAGTCCTACATGACCGAGAACGAGGTCGAGCGGATCTTCCGCGACAGCCGCATCAACACGATCGTCGAGGGCGCGAACGAGGTCATGCAGAAGTTCGTCTTCGCCTACGGCGCGAAGCAACTCGCCGAGAAGATGCTGGGCCTCAAGGACGCCGCGGAGAACTTTAAGCTCTCGCCCAACGTGATCCGCGCCGGTGTTCCGCTCGCCAGCGAGGTTCTCCTGGGCATCCGCCGGCGGGCGCCGAAGGTCGAGGGCCTGCACCAGTCGCTCGTCGAGCAGGGCCGCCGCATGGCCCGCTGGGTCTCGGAGCTGACGTACCAGTTCAAGGCGATCAGCAAGAAGTATGACTCGGACATCGTGACCGCCGACGTCGTGCAGGCGCGTCTCGCCGACATGGCGATCTACATCCACGCCTGGGCGTGCACGCTCAGCAAGCTGGATCAGCAGATCCGCCAGGGCCAGGAGGGCGTCGAGTTCAACCGCGACAAGGCGGCCGCGATGCACTTCTTCGACATCGCCGAGCTCGAGATCCGCAATCGGATCACTGCGCTGTACGAGAACGCCGACGACAGCATGAAGGCCGCCGCCGAGGCCGCGATCGCGCTGAGCGACTCGCAGCCGGCGTCGGACTTCGTGATCCCCGAGAAGACGCCGACCGAGTACCAGGGACAGGGCCACGAGCCCAAGCAGGACGCGATCAAGCAGTTCCCGGGCACCTCGGGCCAGTATGTGCACGGCGGCACCGGACGCGAGCAGATGGAAGAGACCGCCAAGGGCAGCTGAGAACCCATCGATCCCGCGTCGCGGGCTCGCGCTGAATAGCATCGTACGGGCGGACGGCCGCCGAGCAGAACACGACCGAACGAGGCCGACGTGATCGGTCTCGTTCGCGCAAGACAACCACCACGACCCGCGACGGACGGAGGCGCCATGCCCATCGAGACGGTGTACGAAGCGAAGATCGATCGGCTGTCGATCCTGGACGAGGACGGCAAGCTCGACAAGTCGCTCGCAAAGGACACGCTCACCAACGAGCAGGTCGCGTTCGCCTACGAGCAGATGTGGATCTGCCGCTCGCTCGACGAGATCGCGTTCAAGCTGCAGCGCTCGGGCCGCATGGGCACCTACCCGCAGAACAAGGGCCAGGAAGCCAACGGCGTCGGCGCGGCCCTCGCCATGCAGAAGGGCACCGACTGGATCGTTCCCGCCTACCGCGAGAACGTCACCATGCACCTGCACGGCCTGCCCTACCACTACATCCTGCTGCACTGGATGGGCGACGAGCGCGGCAACAAGATCCCCGACGGCGTCAACATCACGCCGCTCTCCGTCCCCATCGGCACCCACATGATGCACGCGACCGGCATCGCGTGGGCCGCCAAGCTCCACAAGCAGGAGATGGCCGCGATCACCTTCTTCGGCGACGGCGCGACCTCCGAGGGCGACTTCCACGGCGCGATGAACTTCGCCTCGACCCTCCAGGTCCCGTGCATTTTCTACTGCCAGAACAACCAGTGGGCGATCTCCGTGCCGCGCGAGCAACAGATGAACTCGCCGACCGTCGCGCAGAAGGCCCTCGCGTACGAGATGCCGACCCTGCAGGTCGATGGCAACGATATTTTCGCGGTGTACAAGGCCGTCAAGGACGCCCGCCAGCGCGCGATCAAGGGCGGCGGCCCGACCTTCATCGAGGGCGTGACCTACCGCCTCGGCGACCACACCACCGCCGACGACGCCCGCCGCTACCGCGACCAGGCTGAGGTCGATGCGTGGCTCGCCAAGGACCCGCTCATCCGCACGCGGAAGTACATGGAGTCGCAGGGCGTCTGGTCGGACGAAAAGCAGACCGAACTCGAGGCCCGCGCCAAGACGATCGTCGAGGAGATCGTCAAGACCGCCGAGGGCATCGAGAAGCCCGGCAAGAACGAGTTCTTCGACCACATGTTCGCCGAGATCCCGGACGACCTCCGCGTCCAGCGCGACACCATGCGGACGAGCTCGATCGGACAGAACCCCGATCAGGTCGGCCTCCGCGGCGCGTCGGTCGGGGCGAACGCCTGATGACCGGCCTCCGGCCCATCGCTGCGATGGTCGGCATCGCGGTCCTGCTCGGCGGATGCGCCTCCGCGCCGCGCGAGCCCTCCATCGCGTCGCCCGCCCGCAGCGTGATCGTGGGAAGCGACATCGCGACCGAGGAGTCGTGGTCGCTGCTGACGTCACTCCAGATCGCACTGATCAACTTGGGCTACACCGTCGAGGTCAACGGCGGCTCGCTCACCGCGACCAAGCCCGCGCTCGTCGAGGAAGGCAAGCACCGCGTCCGCTACGCCGACCCCGAGAGAGGTGCACGCAACCCCTACGCCGCTGACCTCGAGATCGAGTTCATGCCCGCGGGCGAATTCGAGTACCAGGAGATCGAGCTCATCGCCCGCGTGGACGTCGAGCCCCGCTCCGACGGCTCGATCCGATCCGTGATGCACCGGCTCGACACGAAACCGAACGGCTACCTCTGGCACCCCGAGGTCGGCTACGGCAGCTCGCCCGCCGAGGGCTTCTGGGAGACCTACTCCACGGTCCTGCAGACGCCCCCCGCGGCAAGCGAGCCCGACGCGGAGACTCAATCAACCGAGGCGGAGGGCTGACTGATGCTCGTGAAGGTCACCGACTACAAGGGCAAGGAGCGGTACATCAACGCCGCCTTCGTCAAGGCTGTCCACGCCAAGAGCGACGATGAATGCGAGATCGAGGTCTCGGGGTGGGCGTACAAGGTCAAGGTCAAAGCCGCCCCCGCCGAGGTCGCGCAGGTGCTCAACCACGCGATGCCCGATCTCTCCTCGCTGCTCGCGCCCATGGCCGACGACGAGACCACCACCGACGCACAGACCGCCGCCACGATCGCCGTGATCGGCTAACGAGATAGGAACAGAACCACCATGGCACAGCTCACACTCGTCCAGGCGATCAACCAGGCACTCGATCAGGAGATGGCGGCCGACGACCGCGTCGTCATCTTGGGCGAGGACGTCGGCATCAACGGCGGCGTCTTCCGCGTCACCGAGGGCCTCGCCCAGAAGCACGGCGAGCACCGCGTCCAGAACACGCCCCTCGACGAGTCGGGCATCATGGGCACCGCGATCGGGCTCGCGATCGCCGACATGCGGCCCATCCCCGAGATCCAGTTCGAGGGCTTCCTCGGACCCGCCTACGACCAGCTCGTCAACCACGCCGCCCGCTACCGCAACCGCACCCGCGGCTCGATCACCGTCCCGATGACCGTCCGCGTCCCGGTCGGCGGCGGCATCCACGCCCCCGAGCTGCACTCCGACAGCCCCGAGGCGATCTACACGCACTCGCCGGGCCTCAAGCTCGTCATGCCCTGCACGCCCTACGACGCCAAGGGCCTGCTGATCTCCGCGATCCGCGACCCCGACCCCGTCATCTTCTTCGAGCCCAAGCGCGTCTACCGCAGCTTCCGCGAGGAAGTCCCCGAGGAGCCCTACACCATCCCGATCGGCAAGGGCAAGGTCGTCAGCGACGGCGACGACGTCACCGTCGTCACCTGGGGCGCGAGCGTCTTCCAGTGCCTCGAGGCGATCGACAACCAGCCCGACGACGTCTCCGCCGAGCTCATCGACCTCCGTTCGATCGACCCGTTCGACATCGACATCATCTGCGAGTCCGTCGAGAAGACCGGCCGCTGCGTGATCGTCCACGAGGCCCCCAAGACCTGCGGCCTCGGCGCCGAGCTCTCGGCCTTGATCCAGGAACGCTGCTTCCTGCACCTCGAGGCCCCGGTCCAGCGCGTCGCGGGCTTCGACACGATCATGCCCTACTACAAGCTCGAGCTGGACTACCTGCCGGACGCGAAGCGGATCGGCAAGGGGATTGGGGAAGTGCTGGCGTACTGAGTGATGACGCTGTTCAAAGCGATCTTGTCTTTCGCCGTTGTCTTCGTCATCGCGTTCGTTCTCGCGGGGTGGTTCATCCTGCCGCACGTTCCGCCAACACCGAGCCAGCCCGTCTCAGCGGTTGAAGGCGCGTACTGGCTCCCGAACTGGGCCGGCTACATCGCCGGCGTGGTTCTCGGCGGCCTCTCAGCGCGGGCGACACTCAAGTCCACGAAGAAAAGACACAGCAAGAGCTGATGCCCACCTGGCTCCTCATCACCCTCATCGTCCTCGGCGTCCTCCAGTTGCTCTGGCTCGGCATGTGGCTCACCGACGAGGCCCCGAGAAGCCCGAGCGAGTTCGCCGCCGGATCCGTCAGGCTCGTTGTCCGACTGCTGTTCTGGTGGTGGGTCTGGTGAGTAATTGGCAGCACCCAGACCTCCCCAGTTGACAGATTTGGAATAGATATGCACCGGCGGGAAAACTCCCGCCGAGCGCCCTTCAATAGCACCGACCGACGCGAGAGCGTCGGCCCTCCTTCCACATCGCAGACGGGACTCCTGCCATGGGCCATCAGACCTCCACCGATCCGAACGTCTTCATCCTCCCCGACCTCGGCGAGGGCGTCCACGAAGCCGAGATGATCTCCTGGAAGGTCAAGGTGGGCGACACCGTCGCCGAGCACGACATCCTCGCCGAGATGGAGACCGACAAGGCCCTCGTCGAGGTCCCCAGCCCCCGCGCCGGCACCATCAAGATCCTCCACGGCGAGGAAGGCGAGATCCTCAACGTCGGCAACCCCCTCGTCACCTACGAGGGCGGCCCAGACGCCCCCACGGCAACGACCACCGAACGAGCCCCTCGCGCAAGCGAGGGATCAAGCAACGGAACGGCGTCAAGCCAGACGGAGGCCGAGGACGAGGACGCCGGCACCGTCGTCGGCGCGATGTCCGACTCCATGGCCGGCATGGGCGGCGGCGACGGCAAGCCCCTCGCCGCCCCGGCCGTCCGCGCCCTCGCCAAGCGGCTCGGCATCGACCTCGCCCGTGTCCCCGGCACCGGCATCGGCGGCCGCATCACCAAGAAGGATGTCGAGACCTTCAAGTCCTCCGGCGGTGCGACGGCACCGAGCAAGGCCCCGGCCTCCGCCCCCGAGCCCGCGCAGAAGTCTGTCCCCGACCAGACCCGACGCCCGATGCCGAGCGCGCCGGCGCAGCCCGCGTACCAACCTCAATATCAGCAGCCTCAGTACCAGCAGCAGCCCATGCCGCAGATGGCGCCCCAGATGGCCCCGCAGCAGCAGATACCGATGATGGGCATGGGCATGCCCGGCATGATGCCGCCCATGGGCTACATGATGGTTCCCATGCCAATGCCGATGCCCTACGGCTACGGCATGCCCGGCATGATGCCCCAGCAGGCCGCGGGCGTCCCGCAGGCGCCGGGCTTCACGCCCTTCCCCGCGGGCCGACCGATCCCGGACCCCGCACAGACCGCGCAGCCCGACAGCCGCGTGCCGTTCCGCGGCATCCGCCGCAAGATCGCCCAGAGCCTCCGCAACTCGGTCGATACCGCCGTCCACTTCATGGTCTGCGACGAGGCCGACATCACCGAGCTCGACGCGTTCCGTAAGGAGCTCGCGCAGCAGTCGGGCGAGAAGCTCAGCTACCTGCCCTTCATCGCGCGGGCCGTCTGCCGCGTCATCGGCGCGAACGCCGGCGGCCGGTTCGGCGCGCTCAACGCGACCGTCGATGACGCCAACGACGAGATCGTCCAGCACGGCCCCGTCCACCTCGGCATCGCGACCGACACCGACTCGGGCCTCATGGTTCCGGTCATCAAGAACGCCGACACGCTCGACGCCGTCGGCATGGGCCGCGCGATCGCCGACACCGCCAAGGCGGCCCGCGACCGCTCGATCGACCGCGACCGCCTCATGGGTTCGACCTTCACGATCTCGAACGTGGGCAGCCACGCCGGCAAGTTCGCGACTCCTGTCATCAACTACCCCGAGGTCGCGATCCTTGCGGTCGGCAAGGCCTACGACGGCGTCGTCGTCCGCGACGGCCAGGCCGTCGTCGGCAAGGTCCTCCCGCTGAGCCTCGCGTGCGACCACCGCGTCGTGGACGGCGCCTCCGCCGCCCTCGCCCTCGCCGAGATCGTCCAGCTCCTGCGGGACAACCCGCGGTCGCTGGCGTGATGTCCAGGAGCTGATCCCCGTGTACGCACGCTTCCCAAGCAGCTAAGCCCATTCCGAAGCGGATCCGTTTGATCCCGGCGCTGTCGTTACGCGCCTCGTCTTTGGACCTCAACTGCAACATGGGAAGCACTCATGTCACACCGCAATCCGGTGCGGACGCCGGTCTACGTACGTTTCGTCACACCAAGCCAAGACCCCGATTCGCACGCGGCGATCGGTCTGTTTACGGCTGTCTATGACCTGCGCGATTCCGGCGAGCTGCTCGACCATGAGGAATCGATCGTAGAAGCCGAGCTCGATTGGTTCCGCATGCATCTCACCATTCCAGGCGTGCTCTGTGAACGCGGGAATCATCGCGCGATCTGCTGGTTCCATCCCAGGGCGAGGCGTCCGATCACGAAAGCTCGGACGTTGGCATGGATCCTGAATGAGCACGGTGTCGCCGTTCGCCAGCTCACAACCAAGACGCCCGGCAAGCTCATCTACGCGGACGGCTGGCAGATCGCCGCAATCCCATGGAGGAGCACGCCTCGCCTGTGATCCAATTCGCTAGCTAGTCAGCTGACGTCGAACTTTTGATCGCGTCGATCGCCTCACTCGCCTCGCGGCTGATCTCCTCAAGCGCGTCGTGCACCGCCGCCGGGTCGCCGGTGCGGAGCTTCTCGAGCTTGCGGATCAGCTCGACGTGGTCCTGCAGCCGCTCCGCCTGATGAGCGGTCGTCGCGCGCTCGATCGTCGCCTCGGCCTGCTCGGCCTGATCGCCCTGGACCGCGGTCACGAGGGTGTCGCTGAGCCGCTTGAGCATTTTCGCGACCGCCTCGGCGCTGTAGCCGCCGAGCAGGGCGAGCGTGTCCACGCCGAGCGTCGCGAGCCCGCTGGCGGTCTCGCTCTCGCTGCTGCCGATCAGTTGCACGAAGCCGAACAGCCCTACGACCGATCCCGCGATCACGCCCAGCAGGAACCGCGTCAGGTACACCTGGTTGTACCGCGGCTCGAACGAGCGGTCACGGATGTACGGACGCGCCGCCCACAAGCCGTGGAACGCCGACCCGATGCCGGCCGCCGAGAGGATCGATCCCACCTCCCGCACCGTGAGCGTGACCTCACCGATGTCGTAGACCGTCTCGGTTGCGGGCTGCCCGAAGAACCACTCGTGCATCCCGAACCAGTTGATCCCAACAAATGTGATCATCGAGAACGCCGCGAAGACTGAGATCATGATGATCGCGGGGTTGCGGATGAAGATGAACCACGTCTGCGTCGTCAGGAGCGACGCGGGAGTCGCCGGCTTGCACAGCTCCGCGAGCGCGAAGTGCACGTCCAGAAGCTCCTGGAGTTCTTCCTTGGGCGCGGCCTCGTTCTCCCCGCGCCCCGCCGCGGCCCCGTGCAGCGCCGCGACCCGGCCAGTCAGCTCCGGCGGCACCGACTTCCCGGTATCGGCGAAGTACATCAGCATCGCCCGCGCCTCGCGACGGAGCCGGTGCTCGTGGATCAACTCGGCAGACAGCAGCGGCATCAGTCACCTCCCGCGGCTCAAGGTCTTTCCCTACGAAGCGACCAAACTACCATGATGCTCACATCGGAGAGCGCCCCGTGACCACCCACATCCTCTTCCTCTGCACCGGGAACTCCTGCCGCTCGCAGATGGCAGAAGGCTGGGCCCGGCACCTCAAGGGCGACCGGATCGCCGCCTACTCCGCGGGCACGGTCGCCAAGGGGCTCAACCCGAACGCCGTCAAGGCGATGCGGGAAGCCGGTGTGGACATCACCAATCAGACGTCGCAGACCCTCGACGACGCACTCGCCGAGATCAACGCCGCGGGCAACGAACTGGACCACGTCGTCACCGTGTGCGGCCACGCCCACGAGACCTGCCCGATGTTCCCGGGCAAGACGAAGGTCACCAACGTCGGCTTCGACGACCCGCCGGAGATCGCGAAGAACGCGGCGACCGACGAAGAAGCGATGACCCACTACCGCCGCGTCCGCGACGAGATCAAAGCCTTCATCGAAACGCTCCCGGGCGCGTTGTCATAACGAGCCCCTCGCGCGAGCGAGGGGTTTGGAGGTTCGCATGCCCTCGCTCGCGCGAGGGGCTCGTTACACGTCCGGGCGTTTGAGATCAATCTTCGTGTACAGCAGCTCAAACCCGAGCCGCTCCGCGTTCCGCGTCGTCCCGGTCGTCGGCAGGCAATCAAGCGTCGCAGTCCGGCACCCGTGCTCCTTCGCCCAGAGAAGCCGCTCGATCATCAGGACCGACTGCAGCCCCTTCCGCCGCGCCTTCGGCATCGTCGTGCCGCCGTAGAGATTGCAGTTGCCGTCGGGCATGAGCGGGTGATCGAACCACATCCCCGCCGACGAGCCCGCGACGATCTCGCCCTTCTCGTCCTCGATGATCAGCGTCCTCACGTCCGGGCACGCGGCCGACATCCGCGCCCACTCGAGCCGCCGCTCAGTCGGCCCGGGCAGATCGCCGTTCATCCCCCACGCGATCGCGTACACCGCGCGGTCGATGTCGTCCTCGTCGGCCTTGTCCACGTCACGCATCCGCCACCCGCTTGGCACGTTGAACTCGGGCGGCTCGAACGTCTCCAGATCCATCGCATAGGTGTGCAGATACTCGTAGGGCCCGTACCCGCCGACCCGGAGCATCGTCACGAAGTCCTCGCCCGCGTAGGGCGACACCTCGATGATCGGCGTGCCCCCCGTCCGCTCGTGCAGCCGCTCGATCCGCGCGAGCAGGTCCTCTTCGACCGGCCCGTCGTAGCCGTGCCCGAACGTCAACGCCACGTGCGCCCCGGGCGGCCCGGCGAACGCGATCCCCGGCGCTTCCTCGGTGCCCGAGACCAGCTCGACCGCGTAGCCCTCGCCGCCGGTCGCGATGTACCGCCTCGCCCAGCGCAGGTACTCCGCCGCGAGCGTCTGCTCGTAGACGGCGCCCATCTCGCGACGCGACAGCCCGGCTAAAGAGAACGGCTTCGGCATGCCCGTACCATCGCGGCATGACCGACGATTCTCAACCCTCGCCCCCGCAAATTCAGAACCGATTTCGCACAACCATCCTCCGAGCCAGCCGCCTGCTGCTCGACGGCGGCGGCATGTTCGGGGTCATCCCCAAGGTCGTCTGGTCCCGGGCCGTCGAGGCCAACGAGGAAAACCAGATCGAGGTCATGCACAACTGCGTCTGGCTCCAGGGTGAGAATGGCGAGCAGTACCTCGTCGAGGCCGGCAGCGGCGACAAGATGGACGAGAAGATGACAAAAATCTTCGGCCTCGACGGGCGCACCGTTGAGACCGAACTCGTTGCCGCGGGCGGCACGCCCGACGACATCACCTCTGTCGTCTGCTCCCACCTGCACTTCGACCACGCCGGAGGGCTCACCCGCCGCTGCCGCGAGGGCGAGACCCCCGACTGGACCGCCACCAAGCCCGGCGCCGCCTCGGGCGATGACCCGAACGTCAAGCTCACCTTCCCGAACGCCGAGCTGGTCGTCCAGAAGCGCGAGTGGGTCGATGCCCGCGCCAACGACGCGGTGATGACCCGCACCTACTACCGCGACCACATCCTCCCCTTCGAGGACGACGCCCTGAAGCTCCCCGACGGCAAGCCGCGCCTCCGCCTCATCGAGAGCCAGCGGCCCTTCCCGCTCAACCGCAAGCCGAGCCGCGACGAATCCCCCAAGGACCCCCTCGAATCGCGGATGACCGAGGTGCTGCCGGGTGTGTTCACCTTCCTCGTGCCGGGCCATACCTGGGGCCAGCAGGCCGTCCTCTGGACCGATGAGCAGGGCCGCACCATCGTCTTCACGCCCGACCTCATCCCCACCGTCCACCACGTCGGGCAGGCCTACAGCCTGGGCTACGACGTCGAGCCCTACACCGCCATGATCACCAAAGGCTGGTTCCTTGCCGAGGCAGCCGACCGCGGCTGGGTCCTCCTGCTCGACCACGAGCCCGGCAACCCCCTCCAGCGCGTCAAACGCACCGAAAAAGGCTGGTTCGAGCTCGAACCGGTCGCCGACTGACCGCCGATCCACCGAACCGCTGACCCGCCCCGGCGATTCGCGTACAGTCCCGGAACGTGACGGACACCCCGAGCGCCCAACCTGAGACCGTGGCCGGCGGATTCGCCTCCGCCGAGGACATCGAGCGCGCCGCCCGGGCGTCCGCCGCCGCCGACAAGAAAAACAAGACGCTCTTTGAGAAGATGGAAGCGGGCGTCAGCAAGCTCTCCACCCGCAACAACTTCTGGCACCGCGTCTGCTCACTGATCTGGCTTCCCTACGCCTTCCGCTCCGGCATCCAGATGCGCCGCATCGACGGCCAGACCTTCTCCGCCACCCTCCCCTTCCGCCGCTTCAACAAGAACTGGTACAACGCGATGGCCGGCGCTGCCCTGCTCGGCAACTCCGAGATCGCGGGCGGCATGTACGTCTTCGGCTTCGCCGGCGGCGACTACACCGTCGTTTGCAAGCACCTCGAGTACCGCTTCCTCCGCCCCTGCTTCGGGCCCGCCGAGTACCGCATCAAGCCCCAGGAGCCGATCGAGGACCTCATCGCCACCGGCGAAGAGTTCAACATCAAGATCGACATGGACATCGTCCAGACGCTCCCGCAGGTCATCGGCAGCGCCGTCGAGAAGAAGGCCAAGAAGCGCCGCCGCCAGCAGCGCAAGAAGGAAGCCCAGGGCGACGCCCGCCTCGCACGCCTCGAGCGCCTCAAGAAGCGCGAGAAGCGCGTCGGCCGAGCGACCGCGACCTTCCACGTCACGCCCAAGGCCCACCACAAGGCCAAGGCGCAGCGGCACAAGGAAGCCGCGAAGACCAGCGACGCTGGAGACGCGGCCTCGTGATCCGCGCGATCGGCTGGGCCTTCTACCTCGCCAGCAGCTGGACGTGGTGCATCGGCATGATGCTCCCCGCCCTGCTCTCGCGCGACCACGGCTGGCCCGGCTTTGCCGTCTTCGCGATCCCCAATATCGTCGGCGCCGCCGCCATGGGCTGGGTGCTCACGGGCGACTCCAGCCGCCGCTTCGTCCGCGACCACGCCGCCGCGATCAAGCTCTTCAGCCTCGTCACGATCCTCTTCCAGGCCTTCTACCTCGGCTGGCTCTCAACCGCGTACAACCCCGCGGGCTGGATCTGGCAGCTCATCCTCGTCGTCACGACCGCGTGGATCGGATTCGCCGTCCTCAACCGCCTCGGCAAACCCCGTCTCGGCGCCGTCATCGCGTGGTCGATCTCGATCGCCTGCGCGATCAAGCTGTGGACATCAAGCGCCCTCGACACCAGCCTCCCCGCAACGGGCGTCGCCGCTGACTCGGCCCTCTGGCTGCTCCCCGTCTCCACGCTGGGCTTCCTTGCGTGCCCCTACCTCGACGTCACCTTCCACACCGCCCGCCAGCATCTCTCGAAGTCACACGCCCGCCTCGCCTTCACGCTCGGGTTCGGCGTCATCTTCGCCGCGATGATCTGCCTCACCTACCTCGCGCGCAACATCCTCGCGCCCGCCGGCTCAACCGGTTTCGGCCAGAACGCCCTCGCCCCGATCGACCTCGGCAAGTTCTACATCTTCCACGCACTCGTCCAGCTCGCCTTCACCGCACGCCTCCACGCCGACACCGCCCGCACCAACCGCGACCTCAAGCTCGCGCGGCTCCCGGTCGCGCTGGCGATCACGATCGGAATCGCGATCGGCGTCGGCATGAGCTTCGTCGAGTGGCCCGCCCCGGCCGACGTGCACGGCCGCGAGGTCGCGTACAAGATCATCCTCTCCGCGTACGGCTTGCTCTTCCCCGCCTACCTGCTCATCGCGGGCGTCCGCGGCTTCCGCCCGCCGACCCGCTCAACGTGGACGCTCCTCGCCGCCGTTGTCGTGCTCGCCTCGCCCTTCTATTGGATCGGGTTCATCGACCGCGAATCACGATGGCTCGCCATCGGCTTCGCGATCGTCGTCGCCGGCGGGCTCGCCGCGAGCCTGCTCCCGCAGCGCCGCGAGCGTCTCGCGCACCAGCTCTGAATCCGCCTCAACCTTGTCCGGCAGCCGCCCCTGATTCGCCAGGCACACCGCGGCGTTCCGCTTCCACATCTCGAGCTTTGCCCGCTTCATCGCCGAGCCCTTCAGCGCCGCCCGCCGATCGTCCTCGGTCCACCCGAGCACCTCGAGCAGATCGAACGAGTCCCGCGTCGCCGCGTACGCCGGGTTGATCTCGGCATCCGTCTCGCGCGGCGAGTTGTGCGGGCACGCCTCCTGGCACACATCGCACCCAAACACCCACGACCCGATGCCGCCGAAGAACTCGGGATCGATCGGCCCGCGGTGTTCGATCGTCAGATAGCTGATGCACCGCCGCGCATCGACCGAGTAGGGCGTGATCGCGTCCGTCGGGCACGAGTTGATGCACCGCGTGCACGTCCCGCAGTGATCCGTCATCGGCTCGTGCGCGGTCGGCAGATCGAGCGTCGTCAGCACACCGCCGAGCAGCATGCAACTCCCGAGCTTCGGATGGATCGTCAGCGTGTGCTTGCCGGTCCAGCCGAGCCCCGCGCGCATCGCCAGCTCGCGCTCGAGCACCGGCGCTGTATCGACAAACGCACGGAACCCCGCCTCCAGGAACTCTGCCCGCAGCTCGTCGCACAGCGTGTGCAGACGCTTCTTGATGACGTCGTGGTAATCACGCCCCCGCGCGTACCGCGCGATCCGCCCGTACCCATCCGGCAGCGGCGGATCCGCGTTGTCCCCCCGCGTTGCGTACAGATCCGCGACCATCACCACCGACCGCGCGCCCTCGAGCACCCGGCCCGGATCGCACCGTGTCTCGACCCGCTCCGCGAGCCACTCCATCGACCCCTGCTTGCCCTCATCGAGCCACGCGACAAGCTCGCCGCGGAACTCCGTCGGCGCAGCAGAGCACACGCCCGCCTCGGCAAACCCGAGCCCGCGGCACCGCGCCAGCACCCGTTCTGTCAACGAACGATCGGCCGAGCTCACGCCCGCGCCGCGAACTTCCGACGCTCGCGCTCGGTCTGCTCGCGGCCCGTCCACGCGTAGAGCGTCGCCAGCGACTTGGGCAGCACCTCGCGCGGCGACTCGAGCATCGGCATCCAGATCCGGTCCCACTCGATCGTGAGCCAGCCGTCGTAGCCGCGCTCCGCCGCCGCACGCACCGCCGCCTCGTTCGGGATCTCGCCCGAGCCGAGCGCCACGGGCGTGCCGTCGCGCCGGTCGCGCAGCTTGATCGACGCCAGCGAGCGACCCAGCAGCTTCACGCCCTGAGCCGGGTCCTCGCCCGCCATGTACGCGACCGCGGGCGAGTACGCCGCGGCAATAAGCGGGTTGTTCGCCCGCTCGATGATCTCCGCGAGATCCTCGGCTAGCGGGAACGAGCCGCCGTTCTCAAGCAGGAGCCGCGTGCCGGTGTGCCGCGCGGTCGTCAGCGCCAGATCGATGCGCTCCATGATCCGACGCAACCCCGACTTGCGGCTCTCGCCCTTCGGCAGCTCGAACGCGAACACCCGGACGTACGGCGCCTCGATCGAGGTCGCGACCTCGACCATGTTCTTGGTCTCGCGCACCGGCTTGTTGAAGTCGCCGATGATCCGCCCCGCGATCGGCGGGAAGACCGGGGCGTCGTACCGGATCGAGGTCGCCAGCGCCGCCGGCTCCACGCCCGCGTCCTCGAAGAGGTCGCGGACCTTCTTCTGCCCCGTCAGGCAGGGCTCGCAGAGCATCGTGGTGTCGTTGTGGCCGAACGTCCGCAGCTCCACGCCGTCGAATCCGGTCTCGGCCGCGAAATCCGCGACCTCGGCCAAGGTCCAATCGGGGCAGGCGACTGTGCTAAAGGCGGTCTTCATGCTCGCTCCGTGCGCAAACTTGCGGTCCTGCGCGATGGTACGCCGATCCAACCCCGCCGGTCGGATACCTTGCCCATATGGCTTACCGCGAATTCGAGCCGGGCATCCACACCGACCTGGGCGACCGAATGACCTACTCCGGGTACCTCGGGCTCGACAAGCTCCTGACCTGCCAGCACGCCCTCTCCGACCCGCCCCACCACGACGAGCTGCTGTTCATCATCCAGCACCAGACCACCGAGCTGTGGCTCAAGCTGGTCATCCACGAGCTCACCGCCGCCATCGCAGCGGTCCGGGCGGACGACCTTGAGCCCTGCTTCAAGGTCCTCGCCCGCGTCAAGCACATCCAGCGGCAGATGACCGACCAGTGGTACGTCCTCGCCACCCTGACGCCCTCCGAGTACGGCGAGTTCCGGAGTGTTCTGGGCACGGCAAGCGGCTTCCAATCCGTCCAGTACCGCCTCGTCGAGTTCCTGCTGGGCAACAAGGACGACAAGATGCTCCGCGTCCACGCCCACGATCAGGACGCGATGACCGCCCTCACCGCCGCCCTCGAGGCCCCCTCGCTCTACGACGAGTTCATCCGCCACCTCGCCCGCAGGGGCTTGCCGATCGACCAGGCTGTCCTCGACCGCGACGTCCGCGAGCCGCACACCTCGAACGAGTCCGTCGTCGCCGCCCTGACCACCGTCTACAGCCACCCCGAGAACCACTGGGACGCCTACGAGATGGCGGAAAAGCTCGTCGATCTCGAAGAGTCCTTCGGCCTGTGGCGCTTCCGCCACGTCAAGGTCGTCGAGCGCGTCATCGGCTACAAGACCGGGACCGGCGGCTCCTCGGGTGTCCCCTTCCTCCGCAAAATGCTCGACCACGTCTTCTTCCCCGAGCTGTGGGAGGTCCGCACACGCCTCTGAAAGGCGTGTCGTGCAGATCCGAATCACAGAAACACCGACCCGAGAGGAACCATGCCCGCAGCACGCTCGATCAAACTTGTCTCGCTTCTCAGTGTCGCCGCCCTGCTGCTCGTCGGCTGCGGCCCGCGCTTCCGCACCCACCGCGTCGTCGAGATCCCGACGAGCGCCCCCGTCGATGTCACCATCAAGACCAACAACGGCGACATCGATATCGCCCCCCACCCCGCCGGCCTGACCGGCTGGGCCCAGGGCCAAATCGAGACCGGCGCGATCGACCCCACGGCGATCCTCGTCGTCGTCGAACTAGCTGGCAACGACCTCGACCGCCTCGAGTCCGTGGACGTCGCGCCGGTGATCTCCGACGCCGGCGAGCTCACGCTTGAGATCGACTGGCCGGGCGGCAAGGCCGGCTGGTTCGAGCGAGCCAGCTTCTCCGTCCGTGTCGCCGATCCGATGGCCTCGATCGACGTCCAGTCGGGCAATGGTGACGTCATCGTGTCCGACCTCGACGGCGACGCCAAGGTTCGAAGTGGCAACGGCGACCTCGTCATCCGCGGCCTGACCGGCGAACTTATCGCGAGCACCGGCAACGGCGATGTCGTCCTGCTTCTCGCCGACGATGCCGACGACAAGCTCGATATCCGCTCCGGCAATGGTGATCTCGTGATCGCGACCGCCTCGCCGACCACCGCCGGCTTTGATATCCGCTCAGGCAACGGCGACATCCTCATCAAGCACGCCACCGGCAACTTCACCGGTGGATTCTCGAAGAAGATCGACGCCGCCGAAGGCATGCCGACCCACACCATCAGAACAGGCAACGGCGACATCGTGGTCGATGTCGCCGATTCAGACGACGGCTGACACACGGCCGACCGGAGCGAAGGAGATCACGATGCCGACCAACCTCGCCGCGCCGCTGACCGCGATCACGCTCTCCGCCCTTGTCCTCGGCGGCTGCGGCTGGGAGCAGTACCGCGTCACCGAGCACCGCGTCTGGCAGCTCGACGAGCAGTCACCGCTCGCGGTCGAGATCGGCAGCAAGCACGGCAGCGTCAGTGTCGCGCCGCACGGAACACCGCTGCCGTCGTGGGCCGAGGACGAGCTCTTCCGCACGAGCGTCAACCCCGACGGCGTGCTCATCGTCGCCCAGCTCCGCAGCAGCGATCAGTGGCGTCTCGACGAGGTCCTGCTCAGCCCCGAGCTCGCGGGCGACCAGCTCCGCCTCAAGGCCGAGTGGCCCGGCCGCGGCAAGGACGGTGTCAGCTACGCCGTCCGCGTCCCGCAGTCGGCGTACGCCGCCGATGTCCAGACCGGGCACGGCTCGATCCTGATCGAGAGCATCATCTCCAACGTCACGATCGACAGCGGCCACGGCTCGATCTCCGTCAGCGATATCGGGGGCGACCTCAACGCACACTCCGGGCACGGCGGCTTCGACATCACGGGCGTCGGCGGCAACGTCGAGATCTATTCGGGTCACGGCTCGCTCGGCCTCCGCGATATCGCGGGGACCGTCGATGCCCGCACGGGCCACAGCAGCATCCGCGTCTCGGATTCCGCGGGCCCACTCAACCTCCGCACGGGTCACGGCTCGATCAGCATCGACCGCCGCGGGCCCGACACCGCCCCGATCGTCGCCCGCACCGGGCACGGCTCGATCAGTGTCCGCACCGAGACCCCACTCGAGCAGGGCGTCGCGGCAACAACCGGGCACGGGCGTGTCTACCTCGACCTGCCCTCGGGCGGCCGCATCGACGCGAAGCGGTCCGCCAAGGTCACAAGCGATGCCGGCGAGACCGCGCACTCGCTCGTCACGGGACACGGCTCGATCTCCGTCAAGGTCGAGCGCGCCGACGCGGGCGAGTGATCCGGTAAACTCGCGGCATGCGTGACGCGGGCGACGACGGCGGCATCACCGAAGCAGTCCGGGCCCTCGGAGGCGGGCCGCTCACCGAGTCCGCGCTCCGCGAGCACGCCTGGCCGCTCTTCAGCCGTGTCCGCCGCGAGACCGAGGGCCTGATCTACCTCGCGAACCACTCGCTCGGCCGCCCGCTCGACCGCACCTCGCAGGACATCCAGCTCGCCGTCGATCGGTGGTACACCGAGCTGGGCGACGCTTGGGGCGCGTGGATGGATCTCCAGTTCGCCTACCGCGCGCAGATGGCCCGGCTCATCGGCTGCTCGCGGCCCGATGCGATCGTGCCCAAGACCTCCGTCGCACAGGGGCTCCGCGCGGTGATCAACGCGCTCCCGACCGCGCGGCCGCGGATCCTCTCGACACGTGGCGAGTTCGACTCGGTCGATCACGTCCTCAAGACCTACCACCACAAGGGCCGCGCGGAGGTCACGTTCGTCGAGGGCAACGCCGACGGCGCGTTCGACGGCAAGGAGATCGCCGGACGGATCGACGGCGGCATCGACCTCGTCGTCGTCAGCATGACGATGTTCGTCACGGGCCAGGTGCTCCCCCACCTCGACCGCGTCATCGCCCGTGCCCGCGACGTCGGCGCACCGATCGTGCTCGACAGCTACCACGCCGCCGGCGTGATGCCGATCTCGTTCGACGACCTCGATGCCGACTTCATGATGGGCGGCAATTACAAGTACACGCGCGGCGGCCCCGGCGCGTGCTGGCTCGCGATCAACCCGAGGCATCTCGGCGAGGGCGGCACGCCCGCGTGCGACTCGATGTTCACGCTCGACACCGGCTGGTTCGCCAAGCGCGAGCCGTTCGCGTACGACCGCTCGGTCGCGGTCGATCTCGCCGCGGGCGGCGATGCGTGGATGGAAGCGACGCCGCCCATCCTGACCTACGCCCAGGCGATGGCGGGCCTCGAGCTCACCAACGCGATTGGCCTCGACCGCCTCCGCGCGTACAGCCTCGAGCAGCAGCACCGCCTCGAGGGCTTGCTCTCGGAAACGGGCGTCGAAACGACGCGTGTCGCGATCGAGGGCCAAGACCCGCCGCGGCACGGCGCGTACGTCCTGATCCCGACGACCGACGCGAAGGCGCTGCTCTCCGCGATGGAAGACCACAAGATCATCGCCGACGGCAGGCCCTGCCCGACCACGGGCCGCTGGTATGTCAGGCTCTGCCCCGATCTGCTCACCGCCGACGGGGAACTCGAGCGAACGGCCCAAGTGCTCGCGGAGCTGGCCGCCGCGGTTTAGCCCGAAGCGCTGTCCGCGAGCGTCGGCTTCACGGGAAGCAGGATCGCGAAGTCCGTCCCTGTTCCCGGCTCGCTGAAGACATCGATCCGGCCGCCGTGGGCCTCGATGAGGCGCTTGGTGGTCGGCAGCCCGAGGCCCGTGCCGCCGGGCCGTGTCGTGAAGTACGGATCGAAGATCTTGGCGAGCCCCTCGGCATCGATGCCGGGGCCGGTGTCGATGACGTGCAGCGCGACCGCGTCGCGCGAACCAAGACGGGCCTCGGCCGCGCGCACGATCAGTTCCTTCTGAGGTGATCCCGCCCGCTCCATCGCCTGCATGGCGTTGAGCAGCAGGTTCATCGCCGCCTGCTTGACGTGATCGGCATCGATCGTCGCCCGCAGCTCGCCCGGCGGACGCTCGACCCGCAGACGCACGCCGGCCCGCGCGGCCTGGGCGCTGAAGAAGTCACCCAGCTCTTCCGCCAGCTCGGCGACGTCGGTCTCCCGCAGCACAAGCCGCACCTCACCCGCGAACTCGAGAAAGTCCTGCAGGATCCCCGCGAGCCGGTCCGTCTCGCGGCTGAGCGCATCGAGCCGTCGGCGGATCGGGGCGATGTCGTCCTCGGGCGCGTCGAGCTCGCCGATCGCCTCACCGAGAAGCTGGGCGTTGAGACCGATTGTCGAGAGCGGGTTCTTGATCTCGTGCGCGAGACCGCTCGTCATCGCGCTCAGGTGGTCGGTGGGCTCGGCCGACTTGTTCTGCGCTGCCCGGCGTCGCCCAAGCTGCCACACGATCAACGCACCGACCGCCCCACCGGCGACAAGGCCGATCAGAGCGGGCGCGATGATGTCGATGAACGCGGGCACGGCGAGAGAATCTCACCGCGGCGGTGTACAGAAATCAAGACCGCGGAGAGCGATCAGTGGCCCGATCGGAAGCCCGATCACTGGCGCGGCGTGCGGGACCGGCTGATCCGGGCCTCGTTGAGCTCGTCGGTCTCGTCGCGAACGACGCGGGTCGCTTTCCAGCCCTTGTCCGAGCACTCGGCGTCGTAGATCACCGAGGCGCCGTCGCGGAGCACACGGAAACCATCACCGCCGATCACGGTGTAGTGCGCGAAGATGTCCTGACCATCGGGCCCGATGATGAACCCGTATCCCTTGCGGGGGTCGAACCACTTCACTTCACCGGTCTTTTCCTTGATGAGCTTGTCTGATACTTCTTTCACGGCAGCGCCCCTTCCTTGGGCAAAGCCCATTAGGCGCCGAGCGATCACATGGAACCATCAAGCGAACAGATGCTCGAAAGCGACACGGGCGCGCGGTACGAAGCCCTCCGGGCGGCCGATCCGCCGGAACACTCCGGCATCAACCGACCTCCCTATCCAAAGGCGCCCGCGCCATTGACGACACCGGACGCCGGGGAGCACAGAATCCCCGGCGAACGAAGGGCCGGGCACAGATAACGCATGTGCTCATCCCTAATGTACGGAAGAAAGGACCCGCAGGTCAATGACCCACGGGTCCTTTTTAGAACGGATCTTTGATCGGGATCAGTTCGAGGCCGCAGCCCCCGCCTCTTCCGGGGACCCCTCGTCCTGAGCCTCATCGCTGCCCTCGGCCGCCTTCCGCTCGGCCAGCGCCTGCTTGCGGCTGAGCTTGATGCGGCCCTGGTCGTCCACGTTGATGACCTTGACGGTCACGTGGTCGCCCACCTTGACGACGTCGGCGACCTTGTCCACGTAGCCCTCGGCGAGTTCCGAGACGTGGCACATGCCGTCGGTACCCGGCGCGATCTCGACGAACGCGCCAAAGTCCTTCACGGACTGGACGGTGCCGTTGTAGATCGTGCCGACCTTGATCTCCTCGCAGATCGCGGAGATCTCGGCCTCGGCATCCTTGATCTTCATGCCGTCGGGGCTGGAGATCATGACGGTGCCGTCATCCTCGACGTCGATGCCCACGCCGTACTTGTCCTGAAGGGCGCGGATGGTCTTGCCGCCCGGGCCGATCAGCTTGCCGATTTTGTCGGGGCTGATGCGGAGCGTGACGATGCGCGGGGCGTAGAGCGAGATGTCCTCGCGCGGAGCAGGAAGGACCGCCTCCATCTGCTCGATGATGTGCAAACGGCCCTCGCGCGCCTGCTCGAAAGTGCGCTCGATCTGCTCGATCGAGAGGCCGCGGGCCTTGAGATCGAGCTGGATGCCGGTGATGCCGTCCTTGGTGCCCGAGACCTTGAAGTCCATGTCGCCGAAGAAGTCCTCCTCACCGATGATGTCGGTGACGAAGACCTCGTTCTCGTCGTTCTCGTCTGTGAAGCGGCCAACGGAGATACCGGCACAGGTGTTGACGATCGGGACGCCCGCGTCCATGAGCGCGAGGCAACCGCCGCAGACGGACGCCATCGACGACGATCCGTTGGACTCGGTGATGTCGCTCACGAGGCGGACGGTGTAGGGGAACTCCTCCGGGTCCGGGAGGATACCCAGCAGGCTGCGCTCTGCGAGCGCACCGTGGCCGATCTCGCGGCGGCCCGGGCCCATGATGCGGCGGGCCTCACCGACACAGAACGGCGGGAAGTTGTAGTGCAGCACGAACTTCTTGGAGTACTCGGGGGTGAGCCCGTCCACGATCTGCTCGTCCTTGCCGGTGCCGAGCGTGCAGGAGACGAGCGACTGGGTCTCGCCGCGCTGGAACATCGCCGAGCCGTGTGTGCGCTCAAATTTGCTCAGCTCCATCTCGAGCGGGCGGATCTCCTTGAAATCACGGCCGTCGGCTCGGAGGCCCTTCTCGACGATGAGCTTGCGGGTGATCTTCTTCTCGAGGGTACGGAAGGCCTCGGACGCATGCTTGCGGGCCGCTTCGGTTTCCTTGAACTGCTTCTGGTTGCCTTCCTCGTTGACCGGGAAGTGCTCTTCGAGGAAAGCCTTCTTGAGCTCGGAGACCTTGTCGCCGCGCTCGGTCTTGCCCTTGATCTGCCGCGCCTCGGTGAGGTCCTTCTCGCAGATCTCGCGGCACTTGGCCATGATCTCATCGGGGACCAGGTTGAGGTTTCCGACGCGCTTCTCCACGCCCGCTTTCTTCACGAGCTCGTCGATCAGGTCGAGCGTCTGGGCGATGTGCTCCTCGCCGAACTTGATGCAGTCGATCAGCTCGGTCTCGGGGATCTCGGCCGCGCCGACCTCGATCATGTTCATGCCGTCGCGGTGGCCCGAGAGCACGAGGTCCACGTCGGAGTACTCGAGCTGCGAGACGGTCGGGTTGATCACATGCGTGACGTTGTCGTCCTCATCGAAGAGCCGCGCGACGCGGACGGTCGCGAGCGGGCCCTCGAAGGGGCAGTCGGAGATCGCGAGCGCGGCCGCGGCCGCGGTGCCGGCGAGCACGTCGGTGTCGTTCTCGCCGTCGTGGCTCATGACCCAGACCTGGATCTGGACCTCGTCCTGGAAGCCGTCGGGGAAGAGCGGACGGATCGGGCGATCGATCATCCGCATCGTGAGGACTTCCTTCTCGTTGGGAGCGCCCTCACGCTTGCGGAAGCCGCCCGGGAACTTGCCGGCGGCCGACGTCTTCTCCCGGTAATCGACCTGCATCGGGAAGAAATCGAGGCCCGGACGCGGGTCGGCGCGGACGACGGCGGCGATGACGGCCGAGCCGCCGTAGTACGCCATCACGCAGGAACTCGCGAGCTTGGCGATCGTGCCGGTCTCGAAGCGGAGCGTGCGGCCGCCGATCTCCTTCTCAACGACGATCGGCTTCGACAGATTGGCGGACTGGTTGGCTGCCATTGGACAAACCCTCTCGGCCCCCGGGGCCGGGCATGCGGCGACGCGGAATGCGGACGCCGGCGTCGCGCACGGCTCACCCGTGCGGCGACTGGTTCGCCCCCGCGACATTCCCGCGCGGGGGCCGACTCGATGCCGGGTGATCGGGGAAGAGGAATGGCAGAAGGCCGGGGGCGGTCGGGAGCCGAATGTTCGGCTCACCCGTCCGCCGCGGGCCCACTGCCGCTCCCGCCCTTTCAGCTCCGGCGGACAAACGACAAAGGGCCGCCCGCGGTGTTCTCGCGGGCGGCCCTGGGTTGATTTCGATTACTTGCGGAGGCCGAGCGCCTTGATCGTTTCCTGATAGCTCTCGGGCTTGGTCGTGCGGAGGTAGCGGAGCAGGCGGTTGCGTTTGGCGACCATGGTCACCAGCCCGCGCCGGTTGTGGTTGTCTTGGCGGTGCTCACGCATGTGCGTGGCGACCTGCTTGATGCGAGCGGTCAGAAGCGCGATCTGCACCTCGGGGCTGCCCGTGTCGCCGTCTTCGCGGGCGAACTGCTTGATGACCTCGGCCTTCACCTGGGGATCGAGCGGCATGGAATCTCCTGCAGCGCGTCTGCTGCGGTCGCGGATGTCTCGGTCGCCCGTGCGCCAGCCCCGAAACATCGCGGGGACCAACCGGAGCACGCTGACGCCGTCGAGACGGGGAGCCGGGACTCCCCGCCGGGCCCTAAGTCTAGCCACCATCGGGGCCAGAAAGGGCCCGCAAACCGGGAAACAGGCCCCGAAACCGCTATCCTCGCGTGCATGTCCTCTCCCAGTATCGAGAACAGCACCGGTCTCTCCCTCGCCCGCCGCGTCGCCCAGCTCAAACCCTCGGTGACGGTCGCCTTCACGAACCGGGCCAAGGCGATGAAAAAGGACGGCAAGGACGTCCTGATTTTCGCGGCAGGCCAGCCGGATTTCGACACCCCGCAGCCCATCAAGGACGCCGCGATCCGGGCCCTGCAGGACGGCATGACCGGCTATCAGCCCACGCTCGGGCCCGCCGACGTCCGCGAGACGATCGCCGAGAAGCTCACCACCGAGAACGGCATCCGGGGCCTGACCGGTGACCACGTCGGGATCTCCGTGGGCGGCAAGCACGCGCTTTTCATCGCGATGCACTGCCTGCTCGACTCGGCAGAAGAGGGCGGGGCGCAGAACGAGGTCCTGCTGCCCGTGCCTGCCTGGGTGAGCTACCGCCCGATCGCCGAGCTCGCGGGCGGACGCGTCGTCGAGCTCGAGACCCAGCCCACCGATGACTTTAAGATCACCCCCGAGCAGCTCGCGGACGCCATCACGCCGCGGAGCCGCATCCTCGTGATGAACTCGCCCTCGAACCCCTGCGGCACGATGTACACGCCGAAGGAACTGGAATCGCTCGCGAGCGTCGTCGCCGAGAAAGCCGCGACCGTCGCGCCGGGGCTTGTGGTTCTCACGGACGAGATCTACGAGAAAATCACCTACGGCGGCATCGCGCACAAATCCCTCGGCTCGTTCGAGTCCATCGCCGACCGCACGCTCACGATCAACGGCATGTCCAAGGCGTTCGCGATGACCGGCTGGCGCGTGGGCTACTCGGCGATGCCCGGCGCGTTCGGCAAGACCTTCATCAAGGCGATGGGCACGCTGCAGGGGCAGATGACGACCAACATCACCGCGTTCGTCTACCCGGCCGTCAAGGAGGCGCTCACGAACCCCGCGGTCGCCGAGCAGGTCGAGACGATGCGGCAGTCGTTCGCGAAGCGTGCGACGCTGATCGAGGGCCTGCTCGCCGAGATCCCGCAGCTCTCCTGCCCGAAGCCGACCGGCGCGTTCTACGTCTTCCCCGACGTCGGCAACCTCTTCGGCCTCACCACGCCTGGCGGCCGCACGCTGGGCTCGGCAATGGACGTCTGCGAGGCGCTACTGGATGAGGTCGGCGTCGCCCTCGTCCCGGGCGAGGACTTCGGCGGCTGCGGCGAGCACTGCGCCCGCATCAGCTTCGCGTGCGACGAAGCGACGATCGTGGATGGGATGGGGCGGCTGAAGACGTTTGTGGAGGGGCTGAGCTAGGCCTCGGCTGATTCCCGCAGCTCCAACACAATCCCAGCCCGGACCCCGTCCTCTGACTGCTCCTGCCGGAACGTCACCCGCTCCTCGCGGATCAGCGTCAGGAGCGCAAGGAACAGGCCCACCATCTCGCCCCGTGTGCGGCCTTCGAGCACCGTGAACAGCGGCAGCTGGCCGCCCGCGGTCACCTCGTTGAGCCGCTGGACGATGTCCTCGGCGTGGATCTCGATCGGGGTGTCGTCGCTGACGACCTCGTGCTCGCCCAGCTTGT
>JBCDKU010000025.1:0-31669 GCA_038746265.1 Planctomycetota bacterium | reverse complement strand
CGACGACTCCCTCGCCACCCGCCTCCGCCGCATCAAGGACCGCGTCGCCGAAGACGGCGGTGCCCTCCTCCGAGCCCGAGCCCGACAGGTCATCCAGGACACCGACTAACGAGGCCCGCCAACGCGCGGCCTCGTCTCCCTCCCTCTCCCCTTGGGAGAGGGCCGGGGTGAGGGCTCCGAGACTCTCCCTCCTACAAACTCTTCGCCCCGGTGCCCGGTGCCCGACCGCCGGTGCCTGATACCCTCCCCCCATGCCCAAGAAGACCATCGCCGACATCGACGTCGCCGGCCTCCGCTGCCTCGTCCGTGTGGACTTCAACGTCCCGCTCAAAGACGGAAGCATCACCGACGACCGCCGCATCCGCGCCGCCCTGCCCACCATCAAGTCCATCACCGACCGCGGCGGCCACGCGATCCTCATGTCCCACCTCGGACGCCCCAAGGGCGAAGGCCCCGAGCCCGCGCTCAGCCTCAAGCCCGCCGCCGAACGCCTCGCCGAGATCCTCGGCACGCCCGTCAGCTTCCCCACCGACGACTGCACGACCGCAGCAGACGCCGTCAACGGCATGAACGACGGCGACTGCCTCCTCCTCGAGAACCTCCGCTTCCACAAGGCAGAGAAAAAGGGCGACCCCGACTTCGCAGCCAAGCTCGCCGCCTATGCCGACGTCTACGTCAACGACGCCTTCGGCACCTGCCACCGCGAGGACGCCAGCATGGTCGCCGTCCCGCGCGCCCTCGACAGCAAGCCCCGCGTCTCGGGCTTCCTCGTCGAGAAGGAAATCAAGTACCTCGCCGAGGCCCTCAACAACCCCGAGCGCCCCTTCGTCGTCATCCTCGGAGGCGCCAAGGTCTCCGACAAGCTCCCCGCCATCACCAACCTGCTCCCCAAAGCAGACCACCTCCTGATCGGCGGCGCGATGGCCTACACCTTCCTCAAGGCCCTCGGCAAGAACGTCGGCACCAGCCTCGTCGAGGACGACATGCTCGCGCAGGCCAAAGCGATCATGGACACCACGGGCGAGAACAACGCCGAGCTCCACCTCCCCTCCGACCACGTCTGCTCGACCAACTTCGACAGCCACACGGGCGACATCGAGGTCTTCAAGGGCGACATCAAGGACGGCTTCATGGGCCTCGACATCGGCCCCGACACGCAGTCCACCTACACCGGCATCCTCGACAGCGCCAAGACCGTCGTCTGGAACGGCCCGATGGGCGTCTTCGAGCAGACCGCCATGTCCGTCGGCACCAAGTCCATCGCCAAGACCCTCGCCAAAATCACAGCGAGCGGCGCCACCACCATCGTCGGCGGCGGCGACAGCGCCGCAGCCGCCGATAAGTTCGACGTCGCCGACCAACTCAGCCACGTCAGCACCGGCGGTGGCGCAAGCCTCGAAATGCTCGAGGGCAAGAAGTTTGCCGCGGTGGAACTGCTGGATGAGGCGTGACCTTCAAGCGGCCCGGGCCCGCAGACGCCGCCGAAGCCAGCGAATGAATCCGACGATGGAGACGATCGGCAGCACTACATAGCCAAGCAAGGCCATCACCGCGTTCAGGGCGACGGCCTGTCCCCAAGTCATGCCAAGAAAGTTGCCCGGCATCTCGGGCGGCTCACTCGGTGACACCCAATCCTCCCAGAACTCCGGCTCTGTATCGGGGTGCCGCCCCAGTGCCGCCCGCTTCATGAAGTACGCATTGCGGGCCATTTGCCAACCGTCGGCCTCGTCGCGTGCCTCCGAGAACCACGCCGCAACATCCTCTTCGTAGTACACCCCATGCCCAGCGGCGAAGTAGTAGCCGTTGAGCTCGGCCGCGATCGCCGGGTGAAACGAGACCTCTCCGTTCTCGCGTAGCTCCTCGACCCGAAGTTTCGCCAGCAGCGACACCGGTCCGAGCCCGCGATCATGGAGAGCCAACGCGAGCGCCTGATGAATGTCAACGCTCGACCACGCCGCCCCGAGCCGAATGAGTCCGCCAACGCCCTCCGCGGCATCACCGAATCCGTTTCGGTTCAGAACATCTTGGCCCGCGAACCGCATCCGAAGCTCGCCGCTGTCGCTCTCGCTCAAGGTCTCAGCTGAATCGAAGATCGTCGGGACCGAAGCATCCGGCTCAGGAAGCTCGATCAGCCAGTCAATCGCAAGCAGCTGATACCGCTCCCGGCCAAAGTGAGCATCCGGATTCAGCTCGATCGCCGCCGCGATCAAGTCCCGCGACCGCTCAAGATCCGCGAGATCATCGCGGTCCGCCCCGCCCCCGATCCATCGGTGCACGTAGAACGTCCCGAGGTTCGCGAGGTAGCGGTACTCGTGCTCGACGTCAGCTTCCGCGAGTTCATCGAGAGCCGAGCGCTTCCGATCCATCCACGCGATCGCCTCGTCGGAGCGCCCAAGCCGATCCGCCGCGACGCCCGCGTCGTCGTAGTCGGAAAGCGCGAGATCTTCGTCCGCGATCGCTGAGATCCGATCAAGCCGCATCTCGTAGTAGAGCGGCGGGAACCGATCGAACCGACCCGTGATTGTCTCAATCACCGATTCGAGCCCCGTCGCCTCGGCCCGCAGCGTGTCGCGGTCCCAGTAGCACGCTAGAGCCGCCGTCACGAAGCACGCGAGCGCGAGCATCGCCACGAGCGGGCCGGGCCGGGATAAAGGACGTACGCTCGCGGTCATCACTTCCCTGTACGCGGACACCGCCTCACCGATGCACACCGACCGCACATTCTGGCTCAAACTCCTCTTCCTCACCACCTGCGCCCTCTGCGCCACCACCCTCTTCCCCACCGCCGTCCACCTCGACAACGTCCAGGAGGGCCTCCGCGTCCTCCCCGCCGCCGAGATGGCGCAGCGCAACGACTGGCTCCTCCCCACCCTCCACGGCGAGACCTACCTCGCCAAACCGCCGCTCATCTACTGGCTCATCCGCCTCCTCATGCCGCTCTGCTCTTGGATCGGCGGCGAACCAAACCCCTACGCCGCAAGCGAGCTCGCTGCCAGAATCATCGTCGGCCTCGCCGGCACCCTCACCGTCCTCCTCACCTACCTCGCAGGAAAAGACCTGCTACGCGACGACACAACCCTGGTCCCCGGTCCCCGGTCCCCGGTCCCTGTCCGCGAAGCGGATCCCGCCTTCCTCGCCGCCTGCACCCTCTGCGGCGGCCCGCTCCTCATCCATCAATCCCGCACCGCCGAGATCGACATCCTGATCGCCCCGCTCACGCTGCTCGGCGTCTGGATCGGTCACAAGGCCATCGCAAGCCGCGCGCAGAGCGGACGCACCGACTTCACCCGCGTCGCCATGCTCTGCGGCGTATTCGGCCTGCTCGCCCTCGCCAAGGGCCCGCCGGGCATGATCATCCTCGCGATCGCTCTCGCGCTGGGCCCCGCCGCCCATGCCGCCTTCGCCGTCCGCCCCCACCTCCGCCTGGGCTCACTCGGACGCCTGCTCCCCATCGCCGCCGGGCTTGCGCTCTTCACGACCTTCGCCGTGCTGCGCACAAGCGAACTCACCGACCCGCTCAGCGTTCTCGGCATGACGCTGTCTTCGAGCCTCCTCGCCCTGCTCGTCTGGACGATCGCGCGCGCACTGCGATACCGCGACCGACTCGTTGACTGGTACAAGGGCCTGCACGCCGTCCACATCGCCGCGACACCCGCGATCGGCCTCGGCATCCTCTGGCTCTGGTTCGCCGCCCTCGCGAACCGCATCGGCTGGGACACCCTCCAGAGCGCGGGCAACAAAGAAGCCACCGACAACCTCCGCGTCCTCGTCCCCAACGCCACGACGCAGTACACCGAAGCCGTCCTGTACGCCGCGGGCCTCGGCTCGATCGCCTTTGTCGCCCTGCTGATCTGGATAGCCAAGGACCGCCCCAGGCTCCCGCGAGGCGTCTGGACCTGCCTCGCCTGGGCCCTCGGCACCGTCCTCGTCTTCGGCCTCGCGGGCCGGGGCACCGCCCGCTACATCACCGCCGTCTGGCCCGCCCTCGCCCTCGCCGGCGGCGCCTGGATCGCCGCCGCCATCCGCGACATCCCATGGGCGAAACACCTGCCGAGGATCATCCCGACCGTCACGGCACTCACCTGTCTCGGTGCACTTGCGTGGTATGGAGTCCTTCCGAGCGGGCTTCCAGACCGAGGGCAGAGGTCATCACCGAAGTTCATGATGTCGTTCCTGGCCGGGACGAAAGCTCGCAACGCAGATCCCGAGCCTCCCGGTCTCGATCGCCCTCCGACCCCCGACGCGGTCGCAACGCTCGGCATCTGGGATCCGAACATCGACATCTACGCTCGGCAGTACGGCCTTGATCCGCTCGGCCACTTCTTCAAGCGAGGGCAGCGAAGATACGGCCTGGGTCCACCAACACTCGCGGAAACGCTGAAGTCATACGACGGTGTTGTGGCGCTGATCGTCCCGGAGGATGTCAAGATTCCCCGCTCCATCAAAGCCGTGCCCGACGAATGGCAAGCCGACGGTGACGACTACCTCGAACTTTGGTACGGCGAAGCCGGCCGAACGCCAACCAACGTCTGGATCGTCAGCCCTGATCCCTGATCCCCAGTCCCAGATCCCCTGGTGCCCGGTGCCCGGTCCCCGGTGCCTGGTCCCCGGTGCCCGCTCGGCTACCGCCGAGCGAATAACCGCTCGATCTCCGATCGACCAATCCGTATCGACGTCGGCCGCCCATGCGGGCAGGAGCTCGACCGCTCGACCGTCTCGCGCAGGCGCAGCAGCTCGGCGATCTCGTGCTCGCTCAGCGGGTCACCCGCCTTGACCGCTGCCTTGCACGCCATCATGTCGAGCACCTCGTGCAGCGCCGCCTCGGACGCGGTCTCCGACCCGACCCGCACCTCGCCCCGATCGACACGCTGCAAGAGCTCCGCGACAAAAGACGCCGGCTCGACCTTGCGTGACAGCAGCAGACTCGGGAAGGCGTGAACACCCACAGAAGTCGGCCCTGCCAGCGACGCCTCGATCCCGAGCACGCGGAGCAGATCCCCGACCTCGTCGAGCCGCTCGAGTGCGGACGACTCGCAGGGCCCGACGGCGGGCGTGAGCATCTTCTGGTGCTCGAGCGACCCGTCCTGTGCGCGGGCTTGTCCGAGCCGTTCGAGCAGCGTCTGGAACATCACCCGCTCGTGCAACGCGTGCTGGTCGATGAGCAGGATCCCGTCGCCGTCCTCGACGACGAGGTAGCTGTCCATCACCTGCAGCACCCGCTCGGCGCGGCGGGCGACCGGCGGCTCGTTCGGCCCGGCGAAGATCGAGGGCGGCGCGGGCGTCGGCGGGCCCGACCACCCGGTCGCGAGCCGCGCGTCGTCGCGCGATTCGCGGACCCGCTCGGCGAACATCACCGCCGACAGGTCGGCCTGAACAGGCCCGAACATCGGCGCCTGCGGGCTGGCCTTGGCCTCGACCGTCGGTGTCAGGTCCGCCTCCTGCAGCGCCCGCCGGACCCCGGTCAGCACCGCGCGGTGGACCGCCGACGAGTCGCGGAAGCGAACCTCGAGCTTGGCGGGGTGGACGTTCACATCGACCGCGGTGGGCGAGGTCTCGAGCAGCAGCACCGCCGTCGGGTGCCGGCCCGGATCGATCAGCCCGCGGTAGCCCTCCTTGAGCGCGTGCAGCACGGTGCGGTCCTTGATGGTGCGACCGTTGAGGAACAGGTGCTGCGCGCGCGCCGTCGGCCGCGCGATCGAGGGGCGTCCGATCAGCCCCCAGACCAGCACGCCGCGTTCGTCGTCGAACTGATCGACCGCGACCTCGAGCAACTCGCCCTCAAGCTCCTTGCCCAGCAGCGCGACCGCGCGCTGGCGGGGCGTCTGGTTTGCGGGGAGCTCGAGCGGCTTGGTGTCGCCGTCGATGACCGTAAACCCGATGAGCGGGTGCGCCATCGCGAGGTCACGCACCCAGTCGAGGCAGCGGCCCTTCTCCGTCCGCTCAGTGCGGAGGAACTTCCGCCGCGCCGGCGTGTTGAAGAACAGCTCGCGGACCGTGACCGACGTCCCGATCGGCCCGGCCGCGGGCGTCGGCTCGCGCGTCGCGCCGCCCTCGCACGCGATCGACCAGCCTGACTCCGCGCCCCGGACCCGCGAGCGGATCGAGACCCGCGCGACCGACGCGATCGAGGCGAGGGCCTCTCCGCGGAAGCCCATGGTCGCGATGCGGTCGAGGTCGTCGGCCTCGGCGATTTTGCTCGTCGCGTGGGGCGTGAGCGCGAGGGGGAGGTCGTCCTTGTCGAGCCCGACACCGTCGTCGGTGACGCGGACGAGCTTGACGCCGCCCTCTTCGAGCTCGACGGTGATCCTCGTCGCTCCGGCGTCGATCGCGTTCTCGACGAGTTCCTTGACGACCGACGCGGGCCGTTCGATCACCTCGCCCGCGGCGATCTGGTTGACGAGCAGCGGCGCGAGGCGGCGGATAACCGGCCGATCGGGCGCGGGCGGGTCGTCGAAGGGCTGGGTGCCTGAGAGAACGAGCGACATGATCGAAGTGTACCCGCGGCGGCGTGGCCGCCAAGCACAAGATCTGGTGGACCGCGATTTCGCGCACAACCACGGGAGGTACCGTGGACAGGCTGTCCGTTTTGCGCACAGCGGGTAGGCTTCCGGTATGACCGACTCGATTTTCTCGAAGATCATCCGGGGCGAGATCCCCGCACAGAAGCTGTACGAGGACGACGCGGTGATCGCGATCCTCGATATCAACCCGCTCTCGGAGGGGCACTGCCTCGTCATCCCGAAGGAGCCCGCGGAGACAATGGGCGAGCTCTCCGATGATGCCGCGGCGGGTATCGGCCGCGTGCTGCCGCGGCTGTGCCGGGCGCTGCGGAGGGTCACGGGCTGCCCGGGGATCAACGTGCTGCAGAACGACGGCGCGGACGCGGGGCAGGAGGTGATGCACGTGCACGTGCACCTGATCCCGCGGTTCCCAGATCGCGATGCCGCCAGCGGCGGCGGGCTGACCAAGTTCTGGAAGCCGACCAAGGGCGACCCGGAGGCGATGGCGGAGCTGGGCCGCCAGATCGCGCGGCTGGTGTGAGATGAACGCGCACGCCGAGCGGGTCCTGGCGCTGGCGGGCGAGCGGATCGGCGACGCCGCGCACGGCGCGTCGCTGCGCGAGCTGATCGCGCGGGCGGAGTTGGATCTGCTTAACGAGGTATCACCGGGTGTCGCGGCGGGCGCGCACGAAGCGCTGCTCGAATCGGTGCCTGTGCTGCGAGAGGGCGCACTGGCTGTTGAAGCGCGGCCGGCAAACGACCGGCGGAACGCGGGCGTGTTCTACACGCCGCCGGCGATCGCGCGGCATCTCACCGAAGTGGCGCTCGGCTCCATCGACACCGATCGGCCGCGCGTGTGCGATCCCGCCGCCGGCGCGGGCGTGTTTCTTTCCGAGGCGTCGGGACTTCGTCCGCACGCTGAGCTCCACGGCGTCGAGATGGACCCCGTCGCGGCGGCGATCGCGGAGCGCGCCGTACCCGGGGCGATGATTCGGGTCGGCGATGCGTTCGCGCATTACTGGACCGAGCACTTCGACGTCTTGCTCGGGAACCCTCCATTCAAGAACCAGCTCAAGTCGCGGACCGCGAACGAGCGCGCGCTGGCGGCGGCGTTGAGCGATCGGTCGAACGGCGTCGTGCGCGGCTACGCGGATCTGGCGGCGGCGTTCCTGCACCACGCGCTCGAGATCACCAGGCCCGGCGGCGTGGTCGCGATGGTGATGCCCATGTCGCTGCTGGCGTCGCGTGATACACGGCCGCTGCGGGAGCTGATCGATCGCGAGTACGCGCTCGAGCACCTGTGGGTGTCGCGCGAGCGGGCGTTCGGGGATCGCGTGCGGGTCTGCGGGGTGGTGATCCGAAAGGGTGGGCGCCGTGGGCCGATGATCACGAGATCGGCCGGGCTCAAGCCCGAGTCGGCTGCGCCGATCGAACGCGATGACGATCCGGCGACGTGGGGACCGCGGGTGTCGGATCTGTGGGGCGTGCCGCGGGTGTCGCTGCAGTCAGAGCGGACGCTCGCGGAGATCGCCGAGGTCACGGCGGACTTCCGCGATGAGTACTACGCGGTGGCCCGGGCGCTGCGTGAGCATGAAGCGGGAGATGCTCCCGTCATCACGTCAGGCCTCATCGATCCTGCGGACTGTGCGTGGGATGAGCGATCGACAAAGATCGATAAGCGATCCTGGACGCGGCCGGCGGTCGATCCTAACGCCCTTGGAGGCAAGGCCGCGGCGTGGGCGGCGAATCGGCTTGTTCCGAAGGTGCTGGTCGCGACGCAGACGCGCGTGATCGAGGCCGTGGTCGATGAGGACGGGGCGTGGCTGCCGGTGACGCCGGTGATCACGGTCGTGCCGTCGGAGCCCGGGATGCTGTGGCACCTCGCGGCGTTGTTGAGTTCACCGGTGACGTGCGCGCACGCTGCGTCGATCGCGTTCGGGACGAGTCTGTCGGTGGACGCGATCAAGCTGAGCGCGGCTCAGGTGCGCGAATTGGCGGTGCCTGAGCCGAGCGCGGCGTGGGATGACGCGGCGGCGGCGCTCCGTGAGGCGTCGGTGTGCCAACGCGAGCGGCCCCGCCGCGACGCGCTGATGCGCTGCGGCGAGGCAATGCTCGCGGCTCAAGGAGCCTGCGCTGACGCCGTGGAGTGGGGGCGTCTGCTGTCCTGGTGGGCCGAGCGGCTGCCGTGCCGTTCCGGCCGTGTTGAATCGGCGCCTGATGCTCAGGCGGCGTGCGAAGCGAGGGCGTCGAGGTAGACGTCCTTGGGCTGGACGCCCACGAAGCGCTCGACTTCCTTGCCGTCCACGAGGATCACGACGGTCGGGATGCTGCTGATGCCGAACTTCGCGGCGAGCTCCTTGTTGTGATCGACGTCGAGCTTGGTGACGGCGATGGACTCGCCGACCTCGCCCGCGATCTCGTCGATGGTGGGCCCGAGGATCTTGCACGGCGGGCACCACTCGGCCCAGAAGTCGATGAGGACAACCGAGCCGGGCTGGCTTGTCAGCTCGTCGAACGAAGCCTGATCGAGTTGGATTGCTTTGTCGGCCATGGTGGCTCTCATTGCGTTTCCGGGGCGGGACGACCGCCCCGGGTGTGGGTGAGTTTTGAACTCCCGGCGTCGTCTTTCGGCGACGCCGGTGGAGAGGGAGGATGAGAAAGGGAATCTTGCTTTCGCCCCGGTTTGTTCCCGGGGGCGGACTTCGTTTGTTCAGGCGATCGGCTGACCGACCTCGACCTTCGGGAAGTCGTTGGTGGTCTGGGCGATGTGGTTGAAGTAGTTGGTGTAGATGTTGAGCGCGACGGTCGCGACGACCTCGGCGATCTCGCTATCGGTGACGCCCGCGCCGCGGACGGTCGACAGGTCCTCGTCGGAAACAAAGCCGCGGTCGCGGACGACGGCCCGGGCGAAGGTGAGGATGGCGGCGATCTTGGGGTCGCTCGAGTCGCCCTCGAGGTTGCGGGCGAGCTCGTCCTTGGCGACGCCGTGGTTGGCGCCGAGCATGGTGTGAGCGCTGACGCAGTACTCGCAGGCGTTGGCGCCGCCGACGGCGACGGCGATCTGCTCCTTCACGCCGGCGCTGAGCGAGCCGAGGCTCAGGGCTTCGCCGCCCTTGAGGAAGAACGCGAGTGCGGCGGGCGAGTTGGCCATGGTGGCGAGCATGTTGGGGACGCCGCCCATGGACTGCTTGACGGCGGCGATGAGGTCGCCGGTGGTGCCGGTCTGCGAATCGACGTCAACGGGGTTCAGGCGGGGCATGGTGAGTCTCCTTCGTTCACGGTCGGGCGTGTGGTGCCCGGGGTTGTTTCGCGTCGCTCCTCGGCTCGGTGCGTTGGCTGCGACGAGGATGTAAACTGACTGGTTAGTAATACTGTTCCGAGGTGGGACAGATTTCTTCGATTCGACCGAGAACGGGGGTTTCTGGCCTGGAATCGAGGTTTGTGGAAGGATCTCGCGGGCGCGGGCGTTCCGTAGAGAGCACGTCAGCGGACGCGCGGAAAGGACAGCGGATGCGACCGAGCCGACGAGATGAACTGATTGAGAGCTCGATGCGGACGTTCCACCGGCGCGGGTTCGCGGGCTCCAGCCTGGACGTGCTCCTCGCGGACGCGGGGGTGAGCCGGCCGACGCTGTACCACCACTTCAAGTCGAAGGACGATCTGATCGTCGCGGCGCTCGAGCTCTACGGGGAGCGGGCTCGGGAGAAGCTGTTCGCTTCGATGGATTCCGTGAGTACGGATCCGGTTGGGCGGATGCTGGTGGTGTTCGACGACCTGGGGTCATGGTTCGAGGAGGACGATTTCGCGGGGTGCCTGTTCTCGAAGGCGTGCGCGGAATTTGAGGACGCCGGTTGTCGCGTGCGGGAGATCGCGGCGAAGCACACGCGGCTTGTTGGCGATCGGTTGACGGAGCTCGCGGCTCAGGCCGGGCTCCCGGAGCCGGCGGCGATCGCGGAGCAGGTGAATCTGTTGCGGGAGGGCGCGATCGCGACAGCGCGGTCGCGCGGCGAGCACTCACGGGCGGACGTTGCGCCGCTTGCGCGGGCCGCGGCGGAGACCTTGATCGACGCGCAGCGGTCGCGAAGCGGGTGATCTGCACGGGAAACCATCAAAGCCGGGGGTCCGTGTGTCCGATGGCTTGGCGTGATGGCAGACGGACTTGGTTGCGAAGCGGAGCGGCTTGTTCGGACGGTCGGCGCGATCGTCGCGGGCGAGCTGGCGTTCACGCGCGGCGCAGAAGCTGCGCCCCGCGCGTGCCGCATGAAGTGGGACGGCTCGACGGACGTGACTGGCCCGGAGATCGGCGTGGACTCGGCGGAGTTCTTCGCGGTCGCTTCGATGGTGGGCGACTTCTTCGGGATCGCGGAGTCCGGTCTCGAGATGGAGATCCGCGAGAAGACAACGCTCGGTGATTGGGCGGCGACCGGCGCTTCGGCGTCACTTAGATCGGTCGCGTTCCGGACGAGCGGCAGCACCGGGACGCCCCGGCGGATCGAGCACCGGCGGCGGGACCTCGCGCACGAGGCGGCGTGGTTCGCCGAGCGGCTCTCGGATCGCGGGCGTTGGGTCTCGCTGGTCGCGCCGAATCACATCTTCGGGTTCATCCACGGCGTGCTCGTCCCCGCGGCGGCGGGCGCGGAGGTCGCGGACGGCGAGTTCATGCTGCGGACGTCGGTCGTTCGGTCGCTCAAGCCGGGCGATGTTGTGGTCGCGACGCCGCCCATGTGGGCGGACCTCGCGCGGCTCGGCACCGCCCCACCGCCCGGCGTGATCGGGGTGTCGTCCGGCGCACCAATGCCCGACGAGACGTGGCGATCGCTTCTCGATATCGGCTATGAACGGATCACCGAGGTCTACGGCTCGACCGAGACCGGCGCGATCGCGACGCGCGAATCGCCCGATGACTCGTTCGAGCTGCTGCCGACGTGGCTCCGCGACGGCGACTGGCTGCGGCGCGGCGGCGAGGAGTTCGGCGTGCCCGATCGCATCGTGTGGACGGGCGACCGGACGCTGCGCGTCGCGGGCCGGCTCGACGGCGCGGTGCAGGTCGGCGGCGTGAACGTCTCGCCCGAGCACGTGCGGTCGCGGCTCATCGAGAGCGGGCTGGTTGATGATGCCGCGGTCCGGCCCTTCGAGATCACGGGCGGCGGCGGGCAGCGGCTCAAGGCGTTCGTGGTGCCGGCGATCGGCGTGCATTCCGAGGCGATCGAGGCGTGGTCGCGCGCGAATCTGTCGGCTGTGGAGCGTCCAGTGTCGTTCACGCTCGGGCCCAAACTCCCAACGGGGCCGCTCGGGAAACCGGGCGGCTGGGAGGACGGCTCGGGCGCGACCCTCGCGGCGTGATCAGTCGTCGCCGGGCGTCATGCCGACGCCGTTGCCCTCGTGCTCGCCGGCGTCGCCACCGGGCGTGTGGCCCGTCGGTTGACCAGACGGCTGACCAGTTGGATCGACGTTCTCATGGACCCAGTCACGGTCGGTGTCGAGCGTGGACTGCGTGGGGTCGGCGATCGGCGCATCGATGACGGCGTCGCCGCCGCGACCGCCGAAGACGTGCAGGCCGAGCCTGCCGATGAGCTGATCGCAGGCCTTCATGCCGCGAACGGAGTTGCCGGCCGAATCTACGCGGGGCGAGAAGACGCCGATGCCCATGACGCCGGGCACGACCGCCATGAGCCCGCCGGCGACGCCCGACTTGGCGGGCACGCCCACGCGGTAGACCCACGAGCCCGATGCTTCGTACAGCCCGCACGTGAACATGACGGTGAGCACGTCGCGCAGGCTCTGGTGCTCGATGGCGCGGGCGCCGGTCTTGGGGTTGATGCCGGTGTTGGCGAGGGTCGCAGCCATGAGCGCGAGCTCATCGGCGTTGACGCGGACGGAGCAGGCCTGGATGTACAGATCGAGCAGCGGCTCGACCTCGCCGTGGATGCGGCCGAAGTTCCGCATGAGGTACGCG
Organism: Planctomycetota bacterium; assembly: GCA_038746265.1. Taxonomy (GTDB): domain Bacteria; phylum Planctomycetota; class Phycisphaerae; order Phycisphaerales; family UBA1924; genus JBCBKP01. The sequence goes on along the minus strand of JBCDKU010000025.1, from coordinate 19,213 downwards.
ATCGAGCGGTTACGGTCGGCGGTATTTTTCTCGGAGACGTACGCGCGGATGTCCATCTCGGGCCGCGAGCCGATGTAGGGCTCGATGCACTCGAGCATGTTGCGCAGCCGTACGGAGGGCTCGTTGCCCGGGATCAGACCGGTGATCGCGAGGACGCCGCCGTTGATCATCGGGTTCATCGGGCGATTGCCACGGCGTGCGAGGACAATCTCGTGGAAGGGATTGCCCGAGGGCTCGACGCCCACGTGCTCAAGCACTTCCGCGCGGCCGTGGCGGTCGAGGACGGCGCCGTAGAGGAAGGGCGCGACGATCGACTGCAGCGTGAACCGCTCGGCGTTGTGCCCGACGCTGAAGGTCTCGCCGTCCACGGTCACGACGCTGATCGCGAACTGGTCCGGGTCCACCTCGGTGAGCGCGGGGATGTAGCTCGCGACCTGCCCCGAGGTCTCGGGCTTGAGCTCGGCGTGGAGCTTGCAGATCTCTTCGAGCAGGTCGATATCAGCCGGACCGCCGAGCGCGCGGTTGATGTCGCTGGCGAGCGAGCTGTCGCCCGGGCCGTGCTCGCCGTTGATGCGGCCGCCATTCATGAGCGGCGCCCCTTGTCGAAGTCGCGCTGCGGGTCCTCGTCGGTTGGTGCGGCGGCTGCGTCGAAGGCTTCGCGCGGGTCGCAGTTATCCTTGCGGCGGAACAGGCCCTTGGCGTGCGCGGTCGTGGCGAAGGTCAGGAACTCGTCGAAAAGATGCATGCCGAACTCGCGGGAGAGATCCTCGCAGACCTTGATGCCGCGGACGGAGTTGCCTCGTTCGTCCAGCGGGGGCGAGTAGACCCCGATCCCGAGCTGGTTGGGGACGACCGCGACGACCGAGCCGGAGACGCCCGACTTGGCGGGCAGGCCCACGGTGTAAGCCCACTCGCCCGCGTAGTCGTACATGCCGCAGGTGTACATGACGGTGAGGACGTCGCGGAGGTAGCGGGCGTCGATCGCGCGCTGGCCCGTGAGCGGGTTGACGCCGTTATTGGCGAGGGTCGCGCCGAGGACGGCGATGTCGCGGCAGGTGACGAGGATGGAGCACTGCTGGAAGTAGAGGTCGAGGATCTCCTCGACATTGTCCTCGATCATGCCGAAGTTGAGCATGAGGTAGCTAATCGCGCGGTTGCGGTGGCCGCTACTGCGCTCGGAGACGAAGACGGACATGTCCACGTTGAGCGGGCGGCCCACGTAGCGGCTGAACATGTCGAGCACGCGGTTGAGCTTGTCGGTCGGGTCGTCGCCCTTGAGCAGGCTGGTGGTCGCGATCGCGCCGGCGTTGACACACGGGTTGTGCGGGCGGTTGACCGAGTCGAGCTTGATGATGGAGTTGAAGGCGTCGCCCGTCGGCTCGACGCCGACCTTGGTGAGGACGTGGTCGCGGCCGTTGTCTTCGAGGGCGAGACCGTACACGAAGGGCTTGGAGACGGACTGGATCGTGAAGGGCACGTCGTGATCGCCCACCTCGTAGATCTGGCCGTCGGCGGTGACGACGCAGATGCCGAAGAAGTCGGGGTTGGCCTCGGCGAGCTCCGGGATGTAGTCGGCGACCGCGCCCGACCTCTCGGAGGCATAGCGGCGGTGCAGTTCGGTGAGTGCGTTGAGGATGCGCTGGCGCTGGGAGTATCGGCCGCCGATGGGCGAGGGATCGTGCCGCGCGGTGACGGGGAGCGTCTGTCGCGCAGGCGTTGATTGTCGGGGGCCGTCGGTCAATGGGTAATCCTGTGGGGTCTGCGCGCGGACCGACCGCGGGCTCAAGGATCAAGGCTATCGGTCCTGCCCGGTTCTGGCGAGGAATTTCGCGGGGCGTGCGCGCACGAAAAAGCGGCGTCCCGGATCCCGGGACGCCGCTGGAGGTGCTGTTGGCAGCGGGATTTAGACGTCGAAGTAGAGGTAGAACTCGTACGGGTGCGGCCGCACGCGGACGGGGTCGATCTCTTCCTGCCGCTTGTAGTTGATCCAGGTCTGGACGACGTCGGAGGTGAAGACCTCGCCCTTGGTGAGGAACTCGTGGTCCTTCTCGAGGGCGTTGATGACACCCTCGAGAGAGGTCGGGACCTGCTTGATCTTGGCCTGGTCCTCTTCACTCAGGGCGTAGAGGTTGATGTCGGTGGGCTTGCCCGGGTCGATCTTGTTCTGGATGCCGTCGAGGCTCGCCATGAGCAGGGCGCTGAACGCGAGGTAGGGGTTGCACGTCGGGTCGGGCGAGCGGAACTCGATGCGGCGTGCCTTCGGGCTGGTGTTGTACGCGGGGATGCGGACCGCGGCCGAGCGGTTGCGCTGGGAGTAGACGAGGTTGACGGGTGCCTCGAAGCCCGGGACGAGGCGCTTGAAGGAGTTGGTCGAGGGGTTGGTGAGACCGAGCAGCGAGGGTGCGTGGTGCAGGATGCCGCCGATGGAGTGGAGGGCTTCCTGGCTGAGCAGGGCGTAGCCGTCCTTGTTGTAGTAGAGATTCTCGCCGTTCTTGAAGAGCGACTGGTGGACGTGCATGCCGGAGCCGTTATCGCCGAAGATCGGCTTGGGCATAAAGGTCGCGACCTTGCCGTGGCGGCGGGCGACGTTGCGGACGATGTACTTGAACATCATGACCTTGTCGGCCGTGGTCGTGAGGGTGTCGTAGCGCCAGTCGATCTCGCACTGGCCGGCGGTGCCTACCTCGTGGTGGTGCACCTCGACGTGCATGCCCATGCGTTCCATGAGCATGCAGATCTCGGAGCGCATGTCCTGGAGGGTGTCGTGCGGGGCGCAGGGGAAGTAGCCCTGCTTGTGGCGGATCTTGTATCCGAGGTTCACCGAGTCTTCCTTGCCGGTGTTCCAGATGGCTTCCTCGGAGTCGATGTGGTAGAAGCCGTGCTCGGCGTCCTGGCCGTAGCGGATGTTGTCGAAGATGAAGAACTCGGGCTCGGGGCCGAAGTAGGCGGTGTCGGCGATGCCGGTCTGCTGAAGGTAGCTCTCTGCCTTCTTGGCGATCGAGCGGGGGCAGCGGGAGTAGCTGCCCAGGCCCGGCTCGCAGACCGAGCAGATGACCGCGAGGGTCGGGTGCTCGCAGAACGGATCGACGAAGGCGGTGGACATGTCCGGGAGGAGGACCATGTCGGAGGCCTCGATGGACTGGAAGCCGCGGATCGAGGAGCCGTCGAAGCCGACGCCCTCCTCGAAGGTGCTCTCGCTGGCGTCGTGGGCCATGATCGAGAAGTGCTGCCAGAGGCCGAAGAAGTCCGTGAATCGGAAGTCCACGAACTGGATGTTGTGTTCGGTGATCAGTTCCTGAAGACGCTTGTACTCGGACGAGGACACGCTCGGCTCTCTTTCTCGCGCTGCGAGGAAAAACAGTGGCCCGGACGGCTGCGCTGGGGGTCGCCCGGGCGTTTCCGGCCGCCTCCTGCGGCAGCCAAGGCGACAGGATAGTGATCCTCCGCGTGAAAGTTCTGCCAGAGAAACGGCCCGAAGGCCTCCGGGCGTCAGATTCATGTTTGGGAACTCATGCGTTGCCGGAGGCTTCCCTCCACTGTTTTGGCGGTTCTCAGAAATTTTCGTAGGTACCCGCGTCTTGTCCTGCTGAACTACGCCTGCGGACGGACCGCGGCGAGCCAGCCGGCTCGACCGCCGGGGAAGGAGATTCTGAGATGCGGATGAACGTGTGGCGGACGGTGTGCGCGGTGCTCGCGCTGGGGATTTTCGCGCGGCCGGGCTTCGGACAGGTGTCAACGCCGCTCACACCCGTGCCCACGGCGTACTACCCGGTCCAGCTCGACTTCGATTCGGGCCTCGGCCTCGACGAGGCGGGCACCAACCCGAACCCATTCCTCGACTACCGGCTGGGTGTGACCTTCACCGCACCGGACGGCGACACCTTCGACATCGCAGGCTTCTACGCGGGCGACGGCAACGGGAACGGCAGCGGCGGCGTGTTCCGCGTGCTGTTCTCGCCCGACGAGCCCGGCGTGTGGAGCTGGTCGGCGTCTTTCCGCTCGGGGAGCGAGGTCGCGATCGATCTCTCGCCGACGGCGGGCATGCCTGTCGCGCCCGTCGATGGGCAGTCGGGCATGTTCACGGCTGCGGCTCCGGCTCCCTCGGCGCCGGGCTTCTTTGCCAAGGGCCGGCTCGATTACGTCGGCGAGCACTACCTGCGGTTCCAGGACGGCTCGTACTACGTCAAGGGCGGCGTGGACAGCCCGGAGAACTGGCTGGGCTACATCGGCTTTGACAACACGCAGGACTTCGGCGGGCTCGATGCGCCGACACCGAGCGACCTGCACGAGTTCCTGACACATGTCGCGGACTGGAACCCGGGTGACCCGGACTGGGACAGCCCGGACACCACGAACCCCAATGACGGCCGCGCGATCATCGGCGCGTTGAACTACCTCGCGTCCACCGATGTCAACAGCATCTACTTCCTTCCGATGAACCTGGGCGGTGACGCGCAGGACACGCACCCGTGGATCGACGTCGCGGACCCCGATCTGAACTACGACGTCTCGAAGCTCGCGCAGTGGGACATCTTCTTCACGCACGCGCAGCGGCTCGGGATCTTCCTGCACTTCGTGCTCAATGAGGCCGAGTCGGGCAACAAGAACCGGCTCGACAACGCGCAGCTCGGGACCGAGCGGCGGCTGTTCTACCGCGAGATGAACGCCCGGTTCGGCTGGCACAACGCGATGCAGTGGAACGTGAGCGAGGAGTACAACCTCAACCTGAACCTGGGCGAGGCCCGCGTACGCGAGTTCGCCGAATCGATCCGGTCGTTTGATGGTGTCGCGCACCCGATCACGGTGCACAACGCGGGCAACGCCGGGCCGAACGGGGCGCTGAACTTCATCATCGGTGACCCCCGCTTCGATCTGCCGAGCATCCAGCAGGCGCGCCGGATCAGCGGCTGGGGTGGGGTCGTCGAGGACTGGCGCGACGCGACGACGAACGCGGGCCGGCCGCTCCCGGTGATGATCGATGAGCCGGGCTCGCCCACGCGCGACTTCAACAACAACTTCGACGACTTCCGCAAGTTCGTGATCTGGCCCATCCTGATGTCGGGGGGCGGCGGCGAGTGGTTCATCAACAACCGGGACCAGTCGCTCGAGGATTTCCGTGAGTTCGACAAGATCTGGCGCGAGACGGGGTTCGCGGTGCGTGTGTTCGAGGACGAGCTGCCGTTCTGGCGGATGTCGCCGCGCGATGAGCTGGCGATCGGGGCGTCGTCGTCGTTCGATGGGCCCGAGGTCTTCGCGGCCCAAGGCGAGGTGTACGCGATCTATCTGCCTCAAGCCGATCAGCCCACCCAGGGCATCGATCTGACCGAGGCCCCGGGCGTCGCGACGGTGCGATGGTTTAACCCGCGGACGGGCGCGTTCGAGGGCGGGTTCTCGGGTGACGCGGGCGGCGTGCTGACGCTGGGCGTGCCGCCGAGCTCGGCGGGCGAGGACTGGCTCGCGATCGTGGAGGTCGAGCCGATCATGGACGGGAGGTTTGCGCTCACGGTGATCAACGGCGAGGGCTCGGGGCGGTTCCTGCCGGGCGAGACGGTGATGATCTCGGCCATGCTGCCGCCCGATGCGACGTTCACGGGGTGGACGGGGTTCCCGGTCGCGGATGCGCAGGCGCTCTCGACGACGCTGGTGATGCCCTCGCAGGCGGTGACGGTGACAGCAACGTTCGAGCTGCCGCCGCCGCCGGACGGGCTGATCATTGCGGGGATGACGCTGGTGAACACGACCTCGGACGCCCCGCTGGTTCCGGTCGCGGACGGGGATGTGGTCGCGCTGGATCAGTTGCCATGCTCGCCCGCGGCGAGTGATCTCGGGCTGATCGCGACGGTGGGCAACGAGGTTTCGAGCATGGCGTTCAGCCGGGGAGGGGGCGTGGTGCAGACGGAGAGCATGGCCCCGTACTCGCTCTCGGGCGATTCGAGCGGGGACTTCAACGCGCTGTCGCCGCCGTTCGTCCTGGGCGACAACACGGTGACGGCGACACCCTTCTCGGGCTCGGGCGGGTCGGGCAACCAGGGGACAGCGCTGACCGTGACCTTCCGGCTTGTGGCGAGCGATCTCGGCGTCGCGGACTACGACGGAAACGGCGTGATCAACATCAGCGACCTGTTCGCGTACATCAACGCCTTCACGGCGGGGGACGCGGCAAGCGAGGTGGACGGGAACGGGGTGCTCAACATCTCGGATCTGTTCTTCTTCATCGGTGTGTTCACGTCGGCGGGCGGCGGGTAAGCTCGGCGGCGTGAAGATTCTCGCGACGATCGTGCTGTGCGTGTGTGCTGGGCTTGTTTCGGCGGGGCTTGAGAAGCGGCCGAACGTCGTGCTGATCGTGTGCGACGATCTCAATGACTGGGTCGAGCCGCTCGGTGGGCACCCGCAGGCGGTGACGCCCAACCTGGCGCGGTTCGCCGAGACAGCGGTGACGTTCGAGAACGCGCACGCGAACAACCCGGTGTGCGCACCCTCGCGGGCGAGCTTCCTGACGGGTATCTACCCGCACACGTCGGGGAATCTGTTCTGGGATGAGTGGTTTAAGAACCCGGTGCTGCAGAACTCGACGACGCTCATGCGGCACTTCCGCGACGGCGGCTACCGCGTGGTCGGCTCGGGCAAGCTGATGCACCACTTCCAGCGCGGCGAGTGGGACGAGTTCCCGCTCAAGGCGGACTACGGGCCGGTCGCGTGGGACGGTGAGCAGCGCGTCGGGCATCCGTCGGTGCGTGAGCCCTTCCGGTCGGTCGGGGCGATCGATGGGTCATTCGGGTCGCTCGCGGACGTGCCGTTTGCGGGGGAGGACCGCGACGGCGCGGGCTGGATCTACGGCGGCTGGAGCGAGACGAAGCCGTTCCGGTACGAGTCTGAACAGGACCGCTCGCCGACACCAGATGAGAAGGTCGCGCGGTGGGCCGCACGGCGCCTTGAGACGTTCGCACAAGAGGAGCGGGACCAGCCCTTCATGCTCGCCGTCGGGTTCATCCGCCCGCATACTCCGATGTACGCGCCGCAGGAGTTCTTTGATCTGTTCCTGCTGGAGGACGTCGAGCTCCCCCCGCTGCTCTTGGGCGACGACGCGGATACGCGGTATGCCGCGCACCTGACGCCCGAGCAGAAGGGGATTCGATACCACCGGCTGATCTCGGAGGCGTACGGCTCGGAGGAGGCCGGGCTCCGGCGGTTCGCGCAGGCGTATCTCGCGTGCACGGCGTTCGTCGATGCGCAGATCGGTGTCGTCCTGGACGCGCTCGAGGCGACCGGGCTCGACGAGGACACGGTCGTGATCGTGACGAGCGATCACGGGTTCAATGTGGGCGAGAAGTCGTACCTGTTCAAAAATTCCCCGTGGGAGGAGAGCACGCGGGTGCCGCTCTTTGTGCGCGCGCCGGGCGTGACTGTGGCGGGCAGTCGGGCAACGGCGCCGGTGAGCCTGATCGATGTCTACCCAACGCTCGTCGATCTCTGCGGGCTGCCGAGCGAGACGCGGAAAAACGAACAGGGCCGGCCGCTCGATGGGCACTCGCTCGCGCCGCTGCTCCGGGCTCCCGGGGCGGGTGAGTGGAGCGGGCCACCGGCGGCGCTGTCGATGGTGCACGCGGCCGAGGAGGCGACAGATCCACTGTCGCCCGCCGAAGCACAGGACCCCGCACGCCAGCACTGGTCGATCCGGACCGAGCGCTACCGGTACATCCGCTATAACTCGGGCGCGGTCGAGCTCTACGACATGCAGGACGATCCGCACGAGTGGCGGAACCTTGCGGCTGAGCCCGGTCACGCGGAGACGCTCGCGCGGTTCGATGAGCTGCTGCGTGAGATGATCGCGCCGGTGGAGCTTCCGCCGGTCGCGTCCGTGACGATCCCAGCCGACTGATCTGTGCCCGATCGCGGGGCTTGAACGTTTCGGCTTGACATGCAAGTGAACACTTGCGTATCCTCGGCCGAGTCAGATCATGGACGACCTGTACCGAGCGATCGCCGACCCGACGAGGCGGGCGATTTTGGATGAGCTGGTAGACCGCGACGGGCAGTCGCTGTTCGAGCTGTGCGGCCGTCTCGTGATGAAGCACGGGATCGGCTCTTCGCGGCAGGCGATCTCGCAGCACCTCGAGGTCCTGGAGTCAGCAGGGCTCGTCGAGGTGCGGCGCGAGGGTCGGTACAAGTTTCACTGGTTCAACGGAGAACCACTCAAGGCGATCGCGGAGCGTTGGCCCGCTCAGCGAACAGGGAGCTCTTCCGATGAGAGTGAGCGGCTGTAGCGTGATGGTGGACGATCAGACGAGGGCGCTCGAGTTCTACACGAGAGTTCTTGGCTTCCAGACGAAGGACAACATCGATCTCGGCGAGCACCGCTGGATCACGGTTGTCTCTCCCGATGATCCCGATGGACCCGTGGTCGGGCTCGAGCCCGACGTGCACCCGGCAGCGAAGCCGTTCAAGGCGGCGATGGTTGAGGACGGGATCCCGTTCACCTCATTCGCGGTTGACGATATCGAGGCGGAGCACAAGCGGCTCGAATCGCTCGGCGTGCGTTTCACGCAGGCGCCGGTCGATTACGACACGGTGATCACCGCGGTGTTTGACGACACCTGCGGGAATCTCATCCAGATCGCACAAGAGAAGGCCAAATCATGACATCTGCAAGACTCACGCTCGGTGTTCTGTGTGCGGCATCCCTGCTCGCGCTTGGTCTGACCACGAACACCCGGACCAAGACCGCGGAAGACCACGCCATGACCGTGCAGTATCTCGAGATCGTCACGCCGAAGATTACCGAGACGTGCGCAGCGCTCGCGGGGATGCACGGCGTCGAGTTCAGTGAGCCGATCCCCGAGCTCGGGAACGCGCGAACGGCCGATCTTGCGGACGGCGGCAGGCTCGCGGTTCGCGGGCCGCTGCGTCCTGATGAGGGGCCGGTGGTGCGCCCGTATCTGCTCGTCGAGGACATCCAGGCCGCCGTGGCGGCGGCGGAGGACGCCGGCGCGATGGTGGCGCTGCCGCTCTCGGAGATCCCGGGGCAGGGGACGTTCGCGATCTACATCTTGGGCGGGATCGAGCATGGGTTGTGGAAGAACTGAGCGTGACCGGGTTCTGTAAAAGCTGTGACACCCGTATCGCTCAGAACTGACGCTCGAACCGCGTGCCGTCGAACGTGAAGACGCCCTCTCCGCCGAACCACGTCGTTCCGTTTCGATCGGTGTAGATCGACGTCACGATGCTTGTCTCGAGTCCGTCTTCGTCGGTGAACTGGCGCAGTGTCTCGCCGTCGAATCGCCAGACGCCCTCTTCGACGGTGCCGAACCAGATATTGCCCTCGGCGTCTTCGCTGATTGCGAAGACGCGGTGAAGCGTGGGCTGACCGGGCGGCGCATCGCCGAGTCTGGGGACATCGGTCTGGCCGCCGCTGCGGCGGCCTCGCCTGCTCAGGCCCCGGGCCTGCGTGAAGTTGATGGTGGTGTCGCCCTCGCGCAGGATGACACCGATCCCGTTGTTGCCGATCCAGAGACGTTCCTGGCTGTCTTCGAAGACGACGCGTGCGTGGAAGTATCCCGTTTCGTCCGTGTGCCCGAGTGTTGCGTCGTCGATGAGCGTGAAGCTGTCGCCGTCGAAGCCGATGACGCCGCCGTACGTGGCGATCCAGACGCGGTCTGGGCGGCGTTGGTCGATGCCGGTCACCGAGCCGTTGTTGCCGCTCGGATTCGCGAACGGGAAGGCGTGGTACCGGAGTGCCTCGCCGTCGTAGCGGTAGACGCCCGGCGAGCCCTCGGCTCGATTGAAGCCGACGATCTCATCGCCCTTGAACCACAGGTCGTCGGGGTTGAGTTCCCACGCGCTCTTTGCGGTGTGGTCGCGATCGACGAGCGTTGTGATCGCGTGGCCGTCGTAGGTGCTGATGCCGGAGGCACCCTCGAACCAGACGCGGCCCGCGCGGTCCTCGACGAGGCTGCGGACCTGGTTGCTCACGAGCCTGTCGTCTTTGGTGAACCGCGTGAGCGAGTCGCCGTCGAATCTGTACACGCCGTGTTCCGCGGTGCCGAACCAGTAGTTGCCGCGTGCGTCGTGGAGCACGGAGCGCACGACGGCGTCGGGGTGCAGCGTCTGGCTCTGAGCCGGAGCGTTGAGAAGCACGCAGGCGAGGAGGAGCGTCTGCAGCACGAGGGCGGGTCGCATCGGTTCGCGTCCTTTCGGGGCGTCGAGACTTGACGCACAACGCTCAAAGTGCCTGAACTCATTCTGAGTCACGCACCCGTCTCGTACCTGGCTTTGTTGTTGTGGGTTGCGGCTTTCGCTCGCCCGGAGGGCGGTGCCGCACTCAAAAGTCGGGGTGATAGGATTTGAACCTACGACCTTCTCGTCCCGAACGAGACGCGCTACCAAGCTGCGCTACACCCCGGATGTGCCGACATGGTAGCCGCGAGAGGCCCTCGCGACCGCTCGGATTTCGGATTCTCTGACGGTTTGACGGATCCCGGACCCGCCACACGGCAGGGTGGGCGGGGTGTGAGGTCTGCCCCGTCCCGCGGGGGGCGTGTCAGTTGATTGTCGGACGCACAACCTCGGTGGTGTAGACGTTGGATTCGATCCGGGACGGGTCGCCGTCGCGGCCCGGGGAGTAGAAGTAGACGCGGCCGTTCGGGGAGCGGCCGCCGTCGGAGTCGCCGATGTCTTCCTCCGCGAGGTCCGCGGCGTTTGCCTGACGCACGGCGGGCGTGAGAAAGTTTCTACGGACGAACTGGATGGGCGAGAACGGCTCGGTGACGCTCACCATGGTCAGCGAGATCGGCAGGTCGAGGTTGGCGGTGTTGCTCTGGGTCGGCGTGAGCCCGACACGCCCGATGCTGGTCGCGTTATACATGGGTTCGAGGTGCCCGGAGACGATGACGCCGTCGAAGGCAGGATGGACGGCGCGGATGGGCTGATCCCAGGCGTCCACGATGGTCGGCAGCTCGGGCTGACGGTTGGCGGCGCCGGTTTGTCCATCGATATCGAGTCGGCGGACGCGGTCCTGAGGAACGTCGTCAAGAAGCGCACCGAGACCGGCCGCCTCAAGCACCGTGACGAAGAGCCCGCTGGTGTTGATGAGCACCTTGCCGTCCTCGGAACCACCCGAGACATCGGTCGCGTCGATGCCGTCAACCCAAGGAACGAAGATGGTGCGGCCGTTGCGGGCGAGGTTTGCATCAAAGTGGAGTGTCTCAACAACGTTTGGCATGTCGGCGTTGCTGGTGCTCGCGAGGTAGCCGTCGTAGGCGTTGTCCATCACGCGGATGATGTCGAGCGTCAGACGCTTGCGTCCGCCCTCGGCAACCGCGCCCAGCGCCGGGATCAGGATCACGATGAGGACCGAGATCACGGAGATCACAACGAGGACCTCGACAATCGTGAAGGCGCGGACGGCGGCGTGGGACGGCGCTGTGCGGGCTCGGAGTGGGTGGTGCATGGCGTGGAAGTCTCCTCGGGACGTGAACCCGGATGGGTCGGGAGGCTATACGGCGGTCGCGCGGAGGTGATCCGCAAAGTACCCGAACAGCCGCGATCGGGGGCGACTGGACGCGACGCGTTCAGGACTGGGACGGAGCGTTCCCGGGGCCCGGCGGGGGCTTGGGGACGCCCCCGACGTTGTCGAACCCGGGCCCGGAGAAGCCGCCCGGGAGGCCGCCGATGGGTCCGGGCGCTGGGTTGGGCTTGGGCTGGGACTGGGGTGGGCGGGCGGCCGGGCGCGGCTGGGGGGCTCTGCCCGGGGCGGCCGCGGGCTGCCTGCCGGGCTGGGCTCTCATTTGCTGGCCCGGCTGCTGGCCCATCATGGCGGACGGCGACAGGCGGGCCTTGAAGATGTAGTCGGTGAGGCGGTCGCGGACGCCCTGCATGTTCTCGTTATAGATCTGGGCGCCCTCGCGCTTGTACTGGATCCTGGGATCCTGCTGGCTGAAGGCGCGGAAGCTGATGCCGTCGCGGAGCTGGTCCATCTGGTATAGGTGGTTGCGCCACGAGGTATCGAGCGTGTCGAGCAGGATCGTCCGCTCGAAGTGGGTCAGCTCGGTGCGGAGGACGTTCTCGACGAACGCGCGGATCGCGTCGGTGCGCTCCTCGTCCTGGAGGTACATCATCCGCTCGGGCATGCCGACGCCGAAACGTTCCTTGAAGTGCGTATCGAGCGCGTCGTCGGAATCGATGGCGAGGGCCGCGTCGATCTCCTTGCCGAGCCGGTCGTCATCGACGAACTTGACCTGCGCCTCCTCGAACTGCTCGCGGAGCTTCTGGGGCGGGGTCTTCTTGATGTCGTCGGGGGTCATCTCGATGCCGAAGCGGCGCTTGCCCCACGTTGCGATCTCGTTGAACGCCCGGACCGGGTCCTGGCGGGCGAGGACCATCGTCATCTCCATGATGAACTCGATGGGGTACTTGATCTCACGCTTGCGGTAGAGCTCGCGGGCCTTCTCGAGGATCGGGTCAAGGGCGAGGCGGTCCTCGTCGGCGTGCGCGGCGGCAATGTCATCGGCCGGCACCTGGAACCCGAACTTGCGCTCGACCCAGTCGCTGAGCCGCGCGGCGCCGTAATTGGGCTCGAGAAACTCGTCAAGGCCCGAGAGGTCGGCCGCCTCGATCTTCGCGAACGCGGCCGCCTCGAGCATGTTCTTGACGTGCCGGCGCTCGGCCGCGCCGCCCTCGCGCAGCTCGGCGGCGTCGAGCTCGACACCAAAGCGGCTCTTGGCCCAGCGGATCAAACCGGCCGAGTCGAAATCGACCGAGACCTCGGAGCCCTCGATCGGCATGTACTCGCCGAGCGTGATGTCGATCGTGACCGAGACGTCCTCGCGGGCGAGGCGGCGGATGGTCTCTTCCATCTCGCGGAGGTCCTTGCCGCGGAGCCGTTCGGGCGGGATCGAGCACTCGAGCACCTGCTTGGCGTGCTCGGCGGCCCGCTGCGCGGGATACTCCTTGTCGAGCATCTCGGCGACCGCGTCGTCGATCGCGTCCTCGATGTACTCGAAGATCAGGTCCCGCAGGTCGCGGCCCTCGAGGACGCGCTGGCGCAGCCCGTAGAAGTGCTGCCGCTGGACCTCCATCACCTCGTCGTACTCGAGGATGTTCTTGCGGATCTGGAAGTTGCGTTCCTCGACCTTGCGCTGAGCCCGCTCAACGTTCTTCGAGAGCCACGGGTGCTCGATCGCGTCGCCCTCCTTCATTCCCAGACGCGCGAGCAGCTTCTGCGTGGTCTCGCCCGCGAACATCCGCATGAGATCGTCCTCGAGCGAGACATAGAAGCGGCTCGAGCCGTTGTCGCCCTGGCGGCCCGCGCGGCCGCGGAGCTGGTTGTCGATGCGGCGGGACTCGTGCCGCTCGGTGCCGAGCACGTGCAAGCCCCCCATGTCCTCGATGGAGTCGTACCAGCGGATGCGGTGCAGGCTGATGCGGCCCGAGCCATCGAGCCACTCCATGATCTCGTCGTTGGACGCGCCCGCGATCTTGCCGGGCGATTCGTAGCTGTACTGCTCGGCCCAGTGCTCGAGGAGTCGGCGTTCGAGGTCTTCGAACGACATCTGCTCGATCTCACGCTTCGGGATCGGGCGGCCCGACTCGGGGTCCTTGAGCTCCGATGACGCGAGCTTGCGGAACACGTCCTCGCGGACCTGGTCGTCGGTCGCGTCGGTCTTGAGGTTCTTCGAGGCGATGCCGCGCTTGAGCCAGTGGTCGAGCAGCGTCTGGCGGTCGAGCCTGCCGAGCTTGATGTCGGTGCCGCGACCCGCCATGTTGGTCGCGATCATGACTGCGCCCAGCTGGCCCGCGTCGGCGACGACGTCGGCCTCGCGCTCGTGCTGCTTGGCGTTGAGCACCTCGTGCTTGACGCGGTGCTTGCGGGTGAGCATCTGGCTGATCAGCTCGGACTTCTCGACGCTCGTCGTGCCGACAAGCACGGGGCGTCCGGCGTCGTGGAAGTGCTTGATCTCGTCCACGATCGACTCCCACTTGTCCTTCTGGCGGAGGAACATCAGGTCGTCGTGGTCGTTGCGGATCATGGGCTTGTTGGTCGGGATGGTGACCACGCCCATCTTGTAGATGTCCTGGAACTCCTGGGCCTCGGTGTCCGCGGTGCCCGTCATGCCCGCGAGCCGCTTGTACATCTTGAAGAAGTTCTGGATCGTGACCGAGGCGACGGTCTGCGTCTCCTGCTTGATCGGGACGCGCTCCTTGGCCTCGACCGCCTGGTGCAGACCGTCGGACCACTGCCGCCCCACCATCGCGCGGCCCGTGTTGGGATCGACGATGACGATCGAGTTCTCCGTCTTGCCCGTCATGCGGTCGGGGACGGGCATCACGACGTAGTCCTTGTCACGCTCGTACACAGCGTGGGCGCGGACGGACTGCTCGAGAAGGTGCGGGATGTCCTGGTTCTCGTCCACGTAGAACGAGCCGAGACCCGCGGCCCGCTGCGCCTCGGCGACGCCCTCGTGCGTGAGGCTTGCGGACTTGCGCTCCATTTTGACTTCGTAGAACTGGGTGTGCTCGTCGCGCTGCCGCTCGAGCTCGGGGAGACGCTTCTTCTCCTCGGCGAGCCGCTTCTGCATGTCGGGGACCTGCGACTTGTCGGCGGCCTGGCGGATGTCGCCCTCGAGGCCCTTGATCCGCTCCTTGCACGCGGTGACCTCGTCCTCCGCCTGCTGCCAGGGGCGCTGCTTGTCCACGAGGTGCCGGGCGAGCTTGTCCGCGAGGTCGTAGCGCGGCTGGTCGTCGTGCGCGCGGCCCGAGATGATGAGCGGCGTGCGGGCCTCGTCGATCAGGACCGAGTCGACCTCGTCCACGATCGCGAACTCGCGCTTGCGCTGGACCTGCTGATCGACGGACCGCTTCATGTTGTCGCGGAGGTAGTCGAAGCCGAACTCGGCGGTCGTGCCGTAGACGACATCGCAGCGGTACATGACCCGCTTGAGCTCCTCGGGCTGCTCGTGCTGCGGGTGGATCGCGCCGACGGTGAGGCCCAGCCCCCAGAAGAACGGGAAGACCCAGTCGCGGTCGCGCTGGACGAGGTAGTCGTTGACGGTGACGACGTGGACCTGCATCCGCTGCACGGCCGCGAGGTACGCGGCGAGCGGCGCGACGATCGTCTTGCCCTCGCCCGTCTTCATCTCGGCGATCTTGCCCTGGCTCAGCACCATGCCGCCGATGAGCTGGACGTCGAACGGGCGCGAGCGGAAGGGCGGGCGGCTCTCGGGGTAGAGCCCGCGGATCGCGTCGTAGTACGCGGGCGTCAGCTCGGCGGTCCGCCACGCGGGAACCGGGCCCGGGTTGCCCATCATCTCGCCCTCGGGGGGCAGGTCCTCGGCGCCGTTCGTCGCGGCGATCGCGGCGTCGTAGATCTCGCGGGCCTCGCCCGAGAGCTGCGAGGCGTCGAAGTTGTTCTCGGGGTTGAGCGTGCCGCGGATGCCAACGTGGCGGTCCATCGCCTCGCGGGCGGCGGCGAAAACCGGGACGAGCAGGTCGTCGGTCGAGGCGCCGTCGTCGTGCATCTGGCGGAACTCGTCGGTTTTGGCGCGGAGCTGGGCATCGGTGAGAACGCGCATCTGGTCCTCGAGGGCGTTGATCTCCTCGACGCGCTGCGTGTAGCGCTTCACGTAGCGTTCGTTGCTGGTGCCGAAGACCTTCTTCAGCATGGGACCGATGACGGGGATGTCTTGAGAGGCCATAGCGGTGGCTCCGGGTGCGGCCGCGGGGCCCGCGGGCGGCGGGCCTTGATCGCGCGGCGGCGATGTGGTCTATCGATGGATTCGGTAATGGAACGGCGAGACTGAAAGAGGGCGGTCCGTCAGGCCCGCGCGGGCGGGGACAGCCCGGTCTCGCGTCCGGCGGCCGGGCCGCGGACGAAGCCCGCGCGGTCGGCGGCGATCGTCTCGGCCGCGCTGGCCGCGGCGTCGAGCGCCGGCTCGACGAGCTCGACGCGGCGGGCGTCGGTCTCGCGGGCGTGGGTCAGGGTCTCGGCGATCCGCTGGGATCCGGCGACCGCGGCCGCGGCGGGGATGGCCGCGGCGTTGACCGCGAGCAGCCCGAGGACGAGCAGGACGGGCCAGACGCTCTGGCGCTGGGTCCGGGAAGCCGTCTCGTTTTCCGCGTGTTCGCGATTCACCGTGAGTAAGTATGGGCGTCGGTCGCTCCACGAGCAACCGGGGAGGTCCAAACTCTCGCCCATCACTGTCCGGATTCGCGGCGGTGTGCGGGTTCTGTGATGGTTTGGTCCTTCTTCAACGGCGACACGAGAAGGGGAGACAGGAGCCGATGTGGCGAAGCGCGATCGTTGTGCGGCGGTCGAGGACACCCCTGGAATCCGTCATTCTGGAGCGCGCCGGGCGCGGGATCCGATAAGTCGGTGCCGCGGCACGGACGCCGTGGCACGTCGCGGGAGCTTGCGGATATGGTGCGAGCGTGAACACGCCAGACGCATCGACCCCGGGCCGCCGCGACACGACCACCACTCACGCCTCGCCCGCGCCGGCGAGGCCGGGCGACCACGCCCGCGCCCCGGAGGATTCGTCGATGATTGCGACCCGCCGCGCTCTGCCCGTGACCCGGCAGTCGATGACGCACAAGTTCAGCGTGGGGAACCACGAGGGCTACCTCACGATCGGCCTCTACGAGGACGGCAAGCCCGGCGAGATCTTCATGAAGATCTCCAAGGAGGGCTCAGCGCTCTCGGGCATGGTCCAGGGCTTCAGCCGCGCATTCAGTCTCGCGCTGCAGCACGGGCTGACGGTCGAGGAGGCGGTCGTGCGCTTCAAGGGGATGCGGTTCGAGCCATACGGCCCGACGAGCAACCCCGAGATCCCCGAGGCGGACTCGATCATCGACTACGTCGCCCGCTACCTCGAGCTGAACTACGCGGCCCCCGAGCGGGGCGGCCGCTTCGGCCGCTGAATCCCGCTGCATCCATGCACCCGACATCCGAACTGGAGAGGCACCCGTGATCCGATTCTTCCGCCCCCTCTGCGCCCTCGCCCTGCTCACGTCGATCACGCTGGTGCTCGTCGGCGGCTGCGCGACGGCCGAGCGGCCCGTGCAGGTCCGGGTAGGCCAGACGGCCGACATCCCCTCGACACTTTGCAACGGCTACTTCTTCGTCGAGGCGAACTTCGAGGGTCACGACTTCACGCTCATCCTCGATACGGGTGCCGAGCAGACCGTGCTCGACACGGTCTCGGCGTTCCAGGCCTTTCCCAACCGCGTGACGCCCACGCTGCTGCAGGCGGTCTCGGCGGACGGCACACGAACGACGATCGACGGCACGGTCCGCGTCCGCAACGTGCGGCTTGGGCCGGTGGATACGGGCCAGGTGAACGCGCTGGTGCTGAACCTCCAGCCGATCTCCGATGTGCTCGGCACGCGGATCGACGGGCTAATCGGCTGGGACGTGCTCAAGCACCTCGCGGTCGAGATGGACTACGCCGGGGCCCGCGTCCGGGTCGGGCCGACCGGCTCGCTCCCGATCTCGGGCGGGCAGAAGCTGTCCTCGGGCCCACTGCCGGTCGTGAGCGTGGACATGCCGGACGGCACGCGGCGGTTCTCGATCGATACGGGCTCGTCGGGGTCGTTCGAGATGCCGACGCTCGACCGCGTGCCGCTGATCGATCTGCCACGGGTGACGGGCGTGGCTCGCTCGATCACGGGCGACACGACCACCATCGGCGGCCGCATGGACGGCACGATCCGGTTCGCCGGGACGACCTACCGCTACCCGCTGCTCGAGACCTCGCAGGGCCAGGCCCGGATCGGCGCGGGGGCGTTCAAAACAGGCACGCTCTACCTCGACGGGCCCGCGAGCACGATCGCCTTCCGCAGCCGTCTCGGCGAGACGTTCGTCCAGCGCGGCGAGCGGCGGCTGCCGATCCGCATCAACCGCGAGGTCCCCTGGACCATCGCGGGTGGACTCGACCAGTCATGGCTCCCCCGGCTCGGCCTCGAGGTCGGCGACGAAATCACCGCGATCAACGGCGTCGATGTCGAGGTCTTCGGGTGCAAGTCGATCGCCGAGATCGCGGGCGGCGCAAACGAGGTCACGCTGACCCTGCTCTCGAACGGCTCGGTCCGCGAGGTCCGGGCACCGCTGATCGAGATGACGCCGCCCGCGCCGTGACCCTTTAGCCGACGGGATTGACCGGACGCTCGCCCCGGAGCATCCGCTCGGCGTTGCGGCCGACCATCCGCGTCATCTCCTCGCGCCACCGCTTCTCGGCCGACCCGATGTGCGGCATCATCGTGATGTTGTCGAGACCGACGAGGTCCGGGTGGACCCTCGGCTCGTGCTCGAAGACGTCGAGCCCCGCGCCCCAGATGGTGCCTTCCTTCAGGGCCGCCGCGAGCGCCGATTCGTCCACGACGGGGCCTCGGGCGGTGTTCACGAGGATCGCTGTGGGCTTCATCAGCCCGATCTCGCGGGCGCCGATCAGGTGCCGGGTCTCGTCGGTGAGCGGCGTGTGGATGCTGACGACGTCCGCCTGCCGCAGCCCCTCCTCGAGCGTCACCCGCTGGGCGGCGAGGGGCGACATTTCGAACTCGATGTGCGGCGAGCGGGCGACGTATTGCACCCGCATCCCCCAGCCCTGCGACCGCAGCGCTGTCGCGTAGCCGATCCGGCCCGCGCCCACGATCAAGAGCGTCCTGCCCGTGAGGTCCATCCCGAGCCACTCGGCCATGCCGATCGGGCCGTCGTCGGCCCACTGGCCCGACCGGGCATAGCGGTCGGCCGCGATGAGCTTGCGGGCGGTCGCCATGATCAGGAGCCACGCGGCATCGGCGGTGCCCTCGGTGACGGCGTCGGGTGTGTTGCTGACCGGAATCCCCCGCTCGCGGCAGGCGGCGACATCGATGTTGTCGTAGCCCACCGCGAAGTTGCACACGCCCTTGAGCTGGGGCCCGGCCGCGTCGAGCAGTTCTCCATCGACCCGGTCGGAAAAGCAGCTCACGAGGACGGTCTTGCCACGCGAGAATTCAAGCTGCTGCTCGCGCGTCGGCAAGCCGGCCCCGAGCGTCTCGACGCGGGCGCCCTGCACCACGAGTTCGCCCGGGATGGTGCGGAAGATGCCGATGACGGGTGCGTTGTCGTCCGTGGTCATGCGCGAAATGTAGGGTGGTGATGGTTGGCCAACTCGCAGGCGGCGTCCCGAGCGGCGGGCGTTTGAGCCTGTCAATTAGGCGGTTTTGTGCCCGGCCGGGCCTCCGG
>JBCDKU010000024.1:0-31950 GCA_038746265.1 Planctomycetota bacterium | reverse complement strand
GCTCCTCCTGTGCACACTGCTGCTTGCAGCAGGGTGCTCGACGGCCTACGACGCTCGCGTCGTCGTAGTTGAGGCGGATACCAACCAGCCTGTTCCCGGGGCTCCTGTGAGGGTCATTCGGAAGTCGCTGTACTTCCGAATGACCATCACAGGAGCCCCGGGAACAGGCTGGTTGGTATCCGCCTCAACTACGACGACGCGAGCGTCGTAGGCAGTCGAGCACCCTGCAGCAAGCATCAGTGTGCACAGGAGGAGCATCAATCGTGCCATAATTCACCACAAAACCCGGGTCCGGATCGTCTCCCCGATCCCATCCATCCGCCGCCTCACGTCCTCCGCGTCGCCCGCGTTCACATCGAGCACCGCGTAGCCGATCTCGCCGGCCGTCCGCAGCGTCTGGCTGCTGACGTTCGCGCCGATCTCGCTCACCGCGTTGTTGATCTGGCTCAAGACGCCCGGCACGTTGCGGTGAAAGTGCAGGATCCGGTGCACGCGCTCGCCGCCGATCGTGCCCTGCTCCGGCAGATCGACCTCGGGCACGTTTACCGCGCCGCCCGTCGCGCCGGTGTTCAGGAACTTGAGCAGCTTGCCCGAGACCTCCTCCGCGATCGCCGCCTGCGCTTCCTCGGTGCTGCCCGCAACGTGGGGTGTCAGGATCACGTTCCCGATCCCCGCCAGCGCCGTCTCGAAGTCCGTGTCACGCCCCGAGGGCTCCCGCGGGAAGACATCGATTGCTGCTCCCGACAGCTTGCCCTCGCGCAGCGCCGCCGAGAGCGCGTCGAGATCCACCACCGACCCCCGCGCGTTGTTGATCAGGCACGCGCCGGGCTTCATCGCCGCGATCTGAGCAGCCCCGATCATCCCGCGCGTCGAATCCGTCGCGGGAACGTGAAGCGACACGATGTCCGACTCGGCCAGCAGTTCCGCGAGCGACCCAACCAGCCGCGCGTTGCCCATCGGCAGCTTCGCCGCGGTATCGAACGCGATCACCCGCAGCCCCATCGACTCCGCGAGCACCGACACCTGCGAGCCGATGTGCCCGTAGCCCACGATGCCCAGCGTCTTGCTCCGCACCTCGCGGCTCCCCGACGCCGATTTCACCCACCGGCCCGCGTGCATCTGGCTCGACCGCTCGAACACCCGCCGCTGCAGCATCACCACCTCGGCGATCGTCAGTTCCGCCACCGACCGCGTGTTGCTGAACGGCGCGTTGAACACCGGGATCCCGCGAGCCGCAGCCGCGTCGAGATCCACCTGATTCGTCCCGATGCAGAAACACCCGATCGCCAGCAGCCGCTCTGCCGATTCGAGAGGCGCACCACGCACCTGCGTCTTCGACCGGATCCCGACCATGTGTGCCGACCGCAGCAGGTCCGCAAGCTGGGCGTCTTCTGCCGCACCCTTCTGATGATGCACCCGAAGCCCGTCACCCTCGAACGCATCCACCGCGTTCTGATGGACGCCCTCAAGCAGCACGGCCTCGATCTTGCCCTTGGGGAAGGAAGTCTGCATGACGGAGGCTATCGCTCGCGAGGTGGGACGGGCTTCCAGCCCGTCTCTCTGAACAGTCAGCAGGCTCAGACGGGCAGGATGCCCGTCCCACTCAGCCGGGGATCACCCAAACTCAACAACCCCCGCCAGGATCGCCCCGAACAGCACCGCCGCCAGCCCGATCCGGTACCACCCGAACCCGCTCAGCCCGTGCTTCGTGAGAAAGCCCACGAGCCACTGCACCGCGGCAACCGCAGACACCGTCGCGACCGCTATCCCGATCAGGATCGGCGCGACACCCAGCACCTCGAACATGTTGGGCCCGTCGGCAGTCACGTCCTTGTAGAGCTTGTAGACCGTCGCGCCGCCCAGCGTCGGCAGCCCGAGCAAGAAGCTGAACTCCGCCGCCTGCCGGGGTCGCAGCCCGACAAGAACGCCCGCCGTGATCGTCATCATGCTGCGGCTCGTCCCGGGCCACATCGCGACCGCCTGCGTCAGCCCGATGATCAAGGCCGCGCGGAACGGAAGCTGCGCGATGTCCGCGCCGTGTTCGATCGGCTGCCCCGTCTCGGCCGCCGCCCGGTCCTCCTCGCGCATCGGGCGGATCGTGTATCGATCCAGCAGGATCATGTAGACCCCGCCCACCGCGAGTGCCAGCAGAACAGGAACGGGCTTGAACAGCGCCGACTCGATGACATCGTTGAGCGGCACGCCCAGCACCGCCGCCGGCAGGAACGCGACCACGAGTAACAGGAACAGCCGCAGCCCCGCCGCGTCCTTGCCGAGCAGTCCCTTGATCATCTGCAGCACCCGCTCGCGGTAAAGCCCGAGCACCGCGAGGATCGCCCCGCCCTGCACGACGATGTTGAACGCATCGACCGCCCGCTTCGTCTCGGACTCGTCGAGCCCGAGCAGCGACGCCGTCAGGATCAGGTGACCCGTCGAACTGATCGGCAGGTACTCGGTGATGCCCTCCACGAGCCCGAGCACCGCCGCCTGCCACCACTCCATCGCGAGCGTCCCTGCCGTTCGAAGCGCGATCCAAATCCCCGCGAGCGGCCCGATCGGCCGCCCGCGCTCTCCCTTCTCTCCTCCCAGCCGCCGGGCCGAGGTGCGAGTGTAGTGTCTCCCCGTGCCGATTCCCCTGCCCAATCTCGTCGATGTGGACAACCACGACGACCCCCGCCTCGCGCCCTTCCGCAACCAGAAGGATCAATGGCTCCGCTCGTCCAAAAGAGGCGTCGGCGAGCACGGCACCGGGGCCCTGGGCGATCTCCCGCCCGATCTGTTCATCGCCGAGGGACTGGGCCTGCTCGACCGACTCATCGAGAGCGACCACGCCGTCCACAGCGGCCTCGTCTCCCGGCACCGCCTCGACGCCGCCCGAACCTCGCTCGCACGGCTCGATCCGCAGGTCCCCGTCTACGTCGCCCCGCGCGAGCTGGTCGAGCAGATCGTCGGCTTTGACCTCCACCGGGGCGTCCTCGCCTGCGGACAGCGGGTGAGCTCGCCAAGCACCGCCGAGCTGATCGCCCGGTCCGGCCTGCTCGTCATCCTCGAGAACCTCGCGAACCACGACAACGTCGGGTCCATCTTCCGATCCGTGCGCGCGCTCGCTGGCGACGCCACGCGTCCCGCCGTCCTGCTGAGCCCGGGCTGCTGCGACCCGCTCTATAGAAAGTCGCTCCGCGTCTCGATGGGCCAGGCGCTGCACGTCCCGTTCGCCACGCTCGACGACTGGCCCAAGGGCCTCGCCCGCGTCGCCGACGCGGGATTCGACCTGCTCGCCATGACCCCCGCCGAAGGCTCGCGCGACATCGCCGAGATCGAGCCGCCGACCAGGCCCGCGGTCATCCTCGGCGCCGAAGGGCCGGGCCTGACCGACGCCGCGCTCGCCGAGATCGACAAGCTGGGCGGGTCCGCTGTCCGGATCGCCATCGACCCCGCGGCCGACTCGCTCAACGTCGGTGTCGCCGCCGCGATCGCGTTGCACCGGCTTTCCAAGGTGCCCGGATGACACCACGGCGCCATCCTCTACAATGAAACCTCGGGACAGACGATGTCGGAAAGGATTGCCATGCGCTGCACGCTCTCGCTGATGACCGCTTCCGCCGCCGGGCTCGCGCTGGGTCTCGCCGCCCAGCCCGCGCAGGACGATGGCTTCCGCCGCGAGGGCAATGTCGAGCGCCGAGCCGAGCTGGCGCTCGTCGAGACCACCGCCCTCGACGCCGAGAAGCTCGCGGGCATCGAAGAACTCAACGACGAGTGGACGCAGGCGATGGGCGACCTCGATGGTCGTGTCGTGATCGTCGCCCGCTGGGCCGCGTCCGACGCGGGCTCGATCCGCAACCTCACGGGCTTCGCCCGCTTCATCCGCCGCTCGCCCGACGACCTCACCGTCCTCGCGATCCACGAGGGCGAGGAAACCGACCGCGCAGGCCGCCTCGCGGGGCGTCTGGGCGTTGCCGTCGGGCACGATCCCTCGGGCGAGATCGCCCGGAGCCTCGGCCTCGACGAACTCGGTGACATCACGATGATCGACCGCGCCGGCAACGTCCGCTTCGCGGACCTCCGCGCGAACGAAATGGGCTCGGCCCTCTCGGCCCTGCTCGCCGAGACCCCCGAATCTGCAGCCCGGGACCTCGCCCGCCGCGAGGCGTTTGTCGCGGTCGCCGATGCCGCCAAGGAGAACGCCGCCAACGCCCGCAAGGAGATCGCCCAGAAGATCGAGGCGGGCGAGCCCCTCGCAAGTGACGACGACTACGCCAAGGCGAGCTGGCCCTCGCACAACAACGTCCGCGGCGCCGCCAAGGACGTCCAGGGCGAGGCGCTGATGGAGGGCCTCGCGAACACCGACTGGCTCCGCATGCCGGAGGGCGCGCTCGAGGGCCGCGTGTGGGTGCTCGACTTCTGGGCCACCTGGTGCGGCCCGTGCCACGCCGCCGCCCCGGGCATCGTCCAGCAGCGGGCCCGCCACGGCGGCAAGATCGCCGTCATCGGTGTCAGCGGCTCGGGCGACACCCAGGCGGAAGTGGACAGCTTCCTCACCCGCAGGGGCCCCGCCTACGACGCCTTCACCCACGACACCCAGCGGACGCTGTGGGACGGGCTCGAGGTCCGCGCGATCCCGCACGTCTTCATCGTCTCGACCGACGGCGTTGTCCGCTGGCAGGGCAACCCCAACAGCCCGCGCTTCTACGACGCCCTCGCCGAGGTTGTCCAAGCCGACCCGGGTCTGCCGGACTGATGCCCGCCCAGCCCATCGACGGCCCGCCGCGCTTCCACGTCGTCCTGCACGAGCCCGAGATCCCGAACAACACCGGCAACATCGGGCGCACCTGCGTCGCGCTCGGCGCCCGCCTGCACCTGATCCATCCGTTTGGTTTTGATTTGGATGAGAAAGCCGTCCGCCGAGCCGGGCTCGACTACTGGCCCCGCCTCGATCTCAGAGAACATCAGTCTTGGGCCGACTACCTTGGCCGTTACCAAATTAAATCCGAACAAAAACCATGGATGCTCTCGACCAGGGGCGGCGTCCCGTTCTACGAAGCCGAGCTGCACGCCCGCGACCACTTCGTCTTCGGCAAAGAGAGCTCCGGTCTGCCCGCCGAGATCATCGAATCGGCCCCCGACCGCTGCCTCCGCGTCCCGATGGCGCAGGGCGAACGCTCACTCAATCTCGCGACATGCGTCGCGGTGGTGCTCTACGAGGCGCTGCGGCAGTGCCACGCGCGGGGCGAGCTCGATGCCGGGGCCCCGTCGTGAGTACGCTGTTCCGATGAGGTGTTTGCGCGCTCGGATTCGGTTCTCGGTCGTTGTCGGTGGGGCGGTGCTCACGGTGTGGGCGCTCGGTGGGTGCCGCGAGCCGCTGCTTCGGGCGGACGAGCCGCGCAGCCAGTTCGACCGCTACGACGTGGTGCGGGAGCAACAGGCCGCACCTTTTTTGCGCGATGAGTTTGGAAGGCTGCGCCCCAATCTGCGGGGCAGGCTGCTGCCACCAGACTGAATATCTTGTGGTCCGACTGGCAGGAAGCCCCGATTGGCGCAACTTGGACTCGGGAAACACTCCTGATTTGCGCAAAAGTGATCAAAGAAACACGAGCGCAACACCCGATGCGTGTTGTAACCTTCGTGCGGAAAGCGATGAGCGGTGCGAACAGGGCGATGGACCGCCCGAGAACGCGCGGCACTGAACGGGTGAGTGAAGCATGTCGTCGGCAAAGAGCCAGCACGACAACACAGCGCAGGACCAGGCCGCCGCGGGCGACCTCGGGCTCCCCTTGCGTCCCCGGACGGCGATCGTCTGGGGCAGCTTCCTCGCGTGCATGACCGTCGCGGCCCTGCTGCTCTCCATGACCGGTGGCGGACTTGATCTCTCCGCGCCGGGCCGCTCGATCACCCCACTCGTCCGGGCCGGCACCGCGTCCGGTCTCGAGACCGTGCTCACCCCGCGGAGCGACCTCGACCGCGGCCGCTGGGATTCGATCGTCATCCACCACGCCGCGACCCCGGCCGCGACCCCCGAGTCGATCGACGAGGCGCATCGCCGCGCCGGTTTGAGCCGCCTCGGCTACCACTTCGTGATCGGCAACGGCCGCCGTATGGGCGACGGCGAGATCCACGTCGGCTCCCGCTGGCTCGAGCAGCTCCCCGGCGCCCACGTGGCGGGTCCCTCGGGCACCGTGCTCAACCAGACGTCGATCGGTATCTGTCTGGTCGGCGACGGCGACCGCGGCCGGTTCACCGAGTCGCAGATGACCGCGCTGACCGAGATCATCCGGATGCTCCAGTTCGAGCTCGGCATCCCGGCTGACCGCGTCGCGCTGCACCGCGATGTCGCGGGCACGACGAGCCCGGGCCGTTTCTTCCCCGAGGCGTCCTTCCGGGCCGCCCTCGCGACCGAGCTGCCCGAGCCGATCGTCCCGGCGACCCGCGGGTCGCCCGTCTCGGCCGACTAACCGCTGCCGATTACCCGACTTGACAGGATTCTGTCTCCGGATCGTGTGACGCCCGGGTGGCGGCGTTGTAGATTCTTTTCCAATTGGTTAAGGCGTGACACGCGAGCCCGGGCCGCGCTTCACCGGTAGGATCCTCGCCGCCCTGATCCGGACCACCCGGATCTGGAAACCGCACCGCGAATGCGGACGGACGGTACGAAACCACAGTCGGCCGCCCGTGCGACCGATACAGGGTCTTCCAGTGTGCGCGAGAGCGTCGCGGGTGTCAGCAAGGTGCACGGATCGGCCGATCTGAGGGCGGGCCGGGCGTTCGGGCAGGGAGCAGGTCAGGGAGCACATGGACGGGCCGACGGACATCAAGCAAAAAGGCGATATGGTCGAGGGCTTCCGCGTCCTGAGCGAGATCGGGCGCGGGGCGGCCTCGGTTGTCTACTTGGTGCAGGACGTCAAGTCCAAGCAGATCTGGGCCCTCAAGCACCTCCAGAAGAACAACCCCAAGGAGCAGCGGTTCCTCGATCAGGCGATCGCCGAGCACAAGGTCGCCCAAGAGCTCGACCACGACTCGATCCGCAAGATCCCCAAGTGCATCAAGAAGGGCTCGCTCCTGAACGTCAAGGAGCTGTACCTCGTGATGGAGTGGGTGGACGGCGAGTCGATGGACGTGACTCCGCCGAAGACGTTCGAGGCCGCGGTGGACATCTTCCGCCAGGTCGCGCTGGGGCTCGGGCACATGCACCACCAGGGCTTCGTCCACGCCGACATGAAGCCCAACAACGTCGTCGTCAATGACGACAACCGCGCGAAGATCATCGACCTGGGTCAGTCCTGCAAGGTCGGCACGGTCAAGGAGCGCATCCAGGGCACGCCCGACTACATCGCCCCCGAGCAGGTGCACCGCCGCGAGATCGTGCCGGCGACCGACATCTACAACCTCGGCGCGATGATGTACTGGATCCTGACCCGCAAGAACATCCCGACCGCGCTCGCCAAGGGCGACCGGCTCGTCGGCTCGATCGATAACGACCTGCTCGAGAAGCCCACGCCCGTTAACGAGCTGAACCCCAAGATCCCCGAGCGGCTCAGCGACCTGATCATGCAGTGCGTTGAGGTGGACATCATCGACCGCCCCAAGACCATGCAGGTCGTCGCCGACCGGCTCGAGCTGGTGCTGGGCCAGCTCATCGCCGCCGCAGGCAAGCAGGGCGGCGGGCGCTCGCTCGGCGTGGACCGCAAGAAGAGCGGCTAACCTGCTCTCGTGCCGACGCTTCAGCTCGATCTTGCCGATCCCGAATCCGTCATGGCGGCCCTCCGCGCCGGGGCCGAGGCCAACGCTTCCGCGTCCTGCCGCCAGGGCTCGATCGATCTCATCGAGCCGCCCGGGTCGCTGATCGCGACGGGCGACCTCCACGACAACCCGATCCATTACACGGCGCTGCTGAAGCTCGCGGGACTCGACGGTGCGGGCGACCCCGCCGAGCCCAGGCACCTGCTGCTGCACGAGATCATCCACTCCGACCGGCTCATGAACGGCTGCGACCTGAGCTACCGCATGCTCGCGAAGGTCGCGGCCCGCAAGGCGGCATACCCCGAGCACGTCCACGCGATCATGGCCAACCACGAGCTCGCGCAGCTCAACAACTCCGCCATCCTCAAGAACGGCGTGAAGATGGTCGAGGCGTTCAACGACGGGCTGACGTTCGCCTTCGGCGGCGACGCCGACGCCGTCGAGGATGCCTGCCGGGCGTTCATCCGGTCGATGCCGATCGGCCTGCGCTGCGTCACACCCCGGGGCGACATCCTCTGCTGCCACTCGCTGCCCGCGGTGCACGCGATGGGGCGCTTCGACCCCTCGGTGATGAGCCGCGACCTGACCGACGACGATCTCGCGCCGCGTACGGGCGCGGTCCACGCCCTGACGTGGGGCCGGGGCTACGACGCCGACCAGATCGAGGACCTCGTCGAGCGGTGGGGGGTGAGCATGTTCATCCTCGGGCACGAGCACGTGGACGACGGCGTCAAGCTCGTCCCCCCCGCCGCGGTGGTGCTCAACAGCGACCACGAGCGCGGCGTCTACCTGCCAATCGACCTCGCCGACCCGCCCGAATGGCGGGAGTGCGCCGAGCGTGCGAGGCCGCTTTCTTCGGTGAAACTCGACTGACGGGGTAACCGCGGGGCACGCCGTTCGTATCGCAGCCCGTGGGACGACGCGAAGACACACCGAGTTGCCCGGTCTGCGGGTACGACCAGTCGGGGGAGATCGCCCGATGGGAGTCGGCGTGCCCGGTGAGCGGTCGGTGCGTCGAGTGCGGGGCCGACTTTGCGTGGCGCGAGGTCATGCGGCCGGACTTCCGAAACGACGCCGACTACGTCGAGACAGATCCGAGCCACGGCCACGGCGTGATCCGGCAGGGGATGATGACCTTCGCGCGCACCGTGCGCTTTTGGTCCTTCTGGACATGGATCGGGCGCGAGACGCCGTTGAAGATTCGACGTCTCGTTCGATACACGGCCGCGGCGCTCGCGTTCGCCTATCTCGGTGCCATCACACCGGCGATCATCGCCCTTGTCGAGGGCACGTTCGTGAACAGCTTTGTTGGCTTCTTCCCGAACCGTGTTGCCGCGCCGCGGACACAGAACCCGGGTGATTGGGTCCCCGCGGTCATGTCGCCGTTCCGCGGGCCCGGGAAGATCTACCGCTTCGAATTCACCGCCCGTCTCGCGCCGTTCGGCGCGATGATCTACCACGCGATCTGGGCGGCCGCCGCGCTCGGGATCGCTCGATTCGCGCCGCACCGCAAGATCAGGCCCGGCCATGTCCTGCGTGCCGGGCTGCTGCTCGTCCCGCCGTGGCTCATCGCGTGCTCGTTCATGAACGGTGTGATGATCGTGAACCAGCGCTGGAGAGGCGACCCCGGTCCGATCTGGCTCGAGCTCGGCCTCATGCTGGCCATTGTGTCGGTGTGGTGGATCACGTTCTTTGTGTGCTACCTCCGCGTGCAGCGTCCGCTGGCGACCGTGCTGCTCTACTTCGCGGCTTCGGCGCTCGCCTTCTCGACCGTCCTAGTGCTCTGGTGGATCGCCTCCGTCGAGTCCAGCCTTGCGAATAACGGCTCGGCGTTCGGGCTCTTTTATGCCCATCTCTGGTTCGGCTGAGTCTCGATCCCCCTTGCACCGTGCAATACCATGCACCCATGAGCCACCCCCTCGACGATGCGTACCTCGACCTGCTCCGGGGCCAGGACCCCGATGCCGCCGCGATCCTTGAGCGCGAGCGGGAACGCCAGGACTCCACGATCGAGCTGATCGCGTCCGAGAACCACGCGTCGCCCGCCGTCATGCACGCCGCGGGGACGCACTTCACCAACAAGTACGCTGAGGGCTACCCGGGCCGCCGCTACTACGGCGGCTGCGCGCACATGGACGAGGTCGAGCGGCTTGCCCAGGAACGCGCGTGCAAGATGTTCGGGTGCCGGTTCGCCAACGTGCAGCCGCACTCGGGCGCGCAGGCCAACACCGCGGTCTTCATGGCGCTGATGCAGCCGGGCGACACGTTCGCGAGCCTCCTGCTCAAGGACGGCGGCCACCTCTCGCACGGCATGAAGCTCAACTTCTCGGGCACGTTCTACAACCCCGTGCACTACCCCTTGCACTACGACCCCTCGCACGCGCAGCACGAGCAGATCGACTACGACGCCGTCCGCGACGTCTGCCTCGAGCACAAGCCCAGGATGCTGCTCACGGGCTACTCCGCGTACTCGCGCGTGATCGACTTTGCGCGCTTCCGCGCGATCGCGGACGAGTGCGGTGCGATCCTGATGGCCGACGTCGCGCACATCTCGGGCCTGATCGCGGGCGGGCAGCACCCCAGCCCCTTCCCGCACTGCCACGTCGTCACGACGACCACGCACAAGGGCCTCCGCGGCCCGCGCGGCGGGCTCATCCTCACCAACGACGAGGAGGTCCACAAGCAGACCAACAAGGCGCTCTTCCCGGGCGTCCAGGGCGGTCCGCTGATGCACGTCGTGCTCGCCAAGGCCGTCGCGTTCGGCGAGGCCCTCAAGCCCGACTACAAGGACTACCAAGCCAAGGTCATCGAGAACGCCCGCGCACTCGCCGGTGCGCTCACCGAGCGCGGCTACCGCATCTGCTCGGGTGGCACCGACAACCACCTCATGCTCGTCGATCTCAACGCGAAGTTCGGCCCGCCCGATGACCCGCGCTCGATCACGGGCGGTGACGCCGAGAAGTGGCTCGAAGACGCCGGCATCATCTGCAACAAGAACGGCGTGCCGTCCGATCCGCGCCCCGCGATGAAGACCTCCGGCATCCGCCTCGGCACGCCTGCCGCGACCACGCGTGGCTTCGGCACCGCCGAGATGGAGACGATCGCCGGCCTGATCGACCGCGTGCTGACCAGCTCGGGCGATCAGGGCCCGGCCGTCCGCGAAGAGGTCCGCCAGCTCTGCGAGAGCTTCCCGATGCCGGGGAGCGTGACCGTTACGGCGTAGGAATCGCCGGCACGTCGCCCGCGGCGGGCAGCGCCGCCGCACCCTCGGGCCACATCGCCGCGAAGATCCCGGCCGTCACTAGCGTGAAGACGATCGCGTCGAACATGTTCGTCAGCACGAACCGCGTGGGTGTGCCGAAGAAGATGCCGTTGGGCAGCCCGCCGAAGACATAGCCCAGCAGCGCCGCGACACCCGTGACCTGGAAGACCGTCGCGTACGGCGCGCCCGCGGGCACCGCCTCCGAGGCGAGGTACGCGACGATCGCCGAGACAACGAGGTACACGAGAAACGTCAGCACGAGATTGCGCGCGAAGACCGGCGCTCCGGGCCAGACGCACAGCGTGCCCCACGGCCCGTTCTTCATCCGCTCCTGCAGCGCGGGGTCCTTCATGTCCTTGGCTTCGCCGTCCATGCCGAGCGGGAACATGTAGAAGCCCGGCTTGAGCCCGAGCTCGCCCACCTTCTTCTCGACGTCCTCGGGCGCACTGAGCACGTCGCCCTTGTGGTGCGGCAAAGCCATCCACAGGATCGAACTCACGAAGAACACCGCGACGGCCGAGACGATGATCGGCAGCCAGAGATCGACAACGCTCATGACGGGCTCCTTTCCGGGAAGCCCCGAATATACCCTGCGACCATGATCGCCCGCCTCGGCTCACGGATTTCGAGTCTCTTCGAGAAGACCGCACCCGATCCCTTCACGCTCGCCGTGCTGCTCACGATCGCGACGGCGATCCTCGCGATCACGCTGGGCAACTTCGATGGAGGCACGGGCGCCGCGCTCGACACCTGGCGCGGCGGCCTCTGGAACCTGCTCGCCTTCGCGATGCAGATGTGCCTGATCCTCGCGACGGGTCACGCGCTCGCGTCGAGCACGCCCGTCCGCCGCATGATCGCGTCGATCGCGAGCATGCCGACCACGCCTCGCCGCGCCGTCGGCCTCGTCGCGATCGTCGCCGTCGCGACGGGGCTCATCAACTGGGGCCTTGGCTTGATCGTCGGCGCGCTGCTCGCGCACGAAGTGGGGCGGTCGATGTCGAAGCGCGGCGTCCGCGTGCACTACCCGCTGCTCGCCGCCGGCGGCTACGCGGGCCTCGCGGTCTGGCACGGCGGCCTCTCGGGCTCCGCGCCGCTCACCGTTTCCACCGAAGCCGGCATGGCGGGCGTCCTGAGCCCCGAGACCATCGACGCGATCGGCGAGAACGCCATCCCGCTCGGCTCAACGCTCTTCAGCCCGCTCAACGCGATCGTCAGCGGCGGCATGCTCGTGCTGATCCCGGTTGTCTTCATGCTGCTAACGCCGACCGACCCGAGCGATGCGCGCCCGATCGAGGAGGTCGCGCCCGACTGCCTCGAAGACACGGCCCCCGAGCCTCTCGCCAGGCCGGCGACCATCCCCGAGTGGCTCGAGCGCACGCCGTGGCTCGCGTGGCTGCTCGCGCTCGCGTTCCTGATCGCCGCGGGCCGCTTCGTGCTCGCGACAGACGCCGACCGCGCGATCACCGACAACCTCCAACGCCTGGGTCTCAACGAGGTCACGCTCGTCATGCTCGGGCTGGGCCTGATCGCGCACGGCTCGCTCGCCGCGTACGGCCGCGCGATGGAGGACGCGGCCCGCGGCTGCGCGGGGATCATCCTGCAGTTCCCGCTCTATGCCGGTATCGCCGCGATGCTCGGCGCCTCGGGCCTGATCGCGCAGGCCGCCACGGCCCTTGAAGCCGCCGACGGCACCGCGCTCACGCTGCTCGTCTTCGCGAGCGCGGGCGTCGTGAACTTCTTCGTCCCGTCGGGCGGCGGCCAGTTCACCGTCCAGGGCGACCTGATCCTGCAGGCGGGCCTCGCCGCCGGCGTCGAGCCCGGCAAGCTCATCCTCGCCTTCGCCTACGGCGACCAGCTGACCAACCTGCTCCAGCCCTTCTGGGCGCTCCCGCTGCTCGCGATCACACGCTGCAAGGCGCGCGAGATCGTGGGGTACACGGCGGTGGTGCTGGTGGCGTGTGCGGCGTGGTGCGCGATCGGCCTCGCCGTGCTCTGAAACGAGCCGCTCGCGTAAGCGAGCGGGCCATCACCGCGTGCAATCAAGCTCTGAAGGACGCCACTGGCAACAAGATCGCCAGTGGCGCCCGATGAGTGTCCGGTGTGTCTCGCCGGCTTGCGCCGGCGGCTCGTGCTGTGAGTTCCGGATCAGTCCGTCTTCCCATGCCCGACCGGCGCGTCCGGCATGTTGCTCAGCACGCTGTCGATGAGGCCGTACTCGACCATCTCCTTGTCGTCGAGCCACTTGTTGCGGTCGCAGTCTTTCTCGATCTTGTCGTAGTTCTGCCCCGTCTGCTCGGCGTACAGGTTGTACAAACGCTCGCGGATGCGGAGCATCTCGCGGGCCTCGATCTCGAGGTCCGTCGCCTGGCCCTCCATCACGCCCGAGAGCAGCGGCTGGTGCATCAGGTTCCGCGCGTTCCGCAGGGCGTACCGCTTGCCCTTGGTGCCGCACGTCGCGATCACCGAGCCCATCGAAGCAGCCTGCCCGATGATGAACGTCGAGATGTCGCACTCGATGTACTGCATCGTGTCGATGATGCCGAGGCCCGCGGAGACCGAGCCGCCCGGGCTGTTGACGTACATGTGGATGTCGGACTTGGGGTCCTCGTTCGCGAGGAACAGCAGCTGCGCGACGATCAGGTTCGCCATGTCGTCCATGACCGGGCCCGACACGAACACGATCCGGTCCTTGAGCAGGCGCGAGTAGATGTCGTACGAGCGCTCGCCCGCGCCGGTCTTCTCGATGACGATGGGGACAAGCGTCGCGTTGCTCGGGGTGATGCCTGACATGCGGGGGGATGCTCCCGTGAGGTGTGCGTTTGCTGGGGTGCTGCCGGTGATGGAGTAGAGCTTGTTCACTGGGCGAGTCCTTCCGCGGCCGGCGGCGGCGCGGTCAGCACCTCGTCCACCAGCCCGTAGTCCTTCGCCTCCTGCGCGCTGAAGAACCGGTCTCGTTCCGAGTCCTCGCGGATCCGGTCCGCCGATTGGCCCGTGTTCTCCGCGAGGATGTCGATCAGCAGGTTCTTGGTCGAGATGATCTGCTCGGCCTGGATCTTGATGTCCTCCGCCTGGCCCGTCACGCCGCCGTAGGGCTGGTGGATCATCACCTTCGCGTGGGGCAGGATGAACCTCTTGCCCTTCGCGCCCGCGTTGAGCAGGATCGACCCTCCCGAGTACGCCCGCCCGATGCAGTAGGTCGCGACCGGCGAGCCCAGGAACCGCATCGTGTCGTACAGGGCGAGCGTGTCGTCCACCGCGCCGCCCGGGCTGTTGATGTAGAAGTTGATGTCCTGACCGCGACGCTGGTGGTCGAGGTAGAGCATCTGCATCATCACGCGGCTCGCGCTCGACCAGTTGATCTCCCCGATCAGGAAGACGATCCGGTGCTCGAGGAGCAATTCCTCGATGGTCATCTCGCGCGTCCGCTGGTAATTCACGTTGGCTGCTGGCATGTCTTTCCCCTGACGCCGCCCCGGGCCCATCCGAAATCCGGACAGCCCACGCGGTGGCCGATGATACGCGGCCGCGCGCCCCGGTCCTGCCGATCCCCAAACCCGTCCGCCGAACGGGTCGCCGAACGGGCCAAAGGATCGCCAAGAGCGGGGACGCCCCGCGTTGCCCCTCATCGGCCGCCTCTCTACCATGCTTGACTCTCTCCGGGACCATCCCGGCGAGCGCGACATCGCCCGGCCCGCCGCCCGCACGAAACGTCCGACGCGGCGGTCCGAATCAGCTCCAGACCTCCGACCGGACGCGCAGATCCTGCCCGCGGGCAGCGGCGCACGCATCGGACTTCCTCTGAGGACCATCACCCGTGCCCACCGCGGTGATCAGCGACATCCACGGCAACGCGGTCGCCCTCCGCGCCGTCCTCGACGACATCAAGTCCAAGGGCATCGACCGCATCGTCTGCTTGGGCGATGTCATCGGCTACGGGCCCGATCCCCTCGAAGCGGTTGATCTTGTCCGCGAGCACTGCGCGTGGTCGCTCATGGGCAACCACGACTTCGGCGTGCTCTACGAGCCCACCAACTTCAACCCGGGTGCCGAGTCCGCCGCCTTCTGGACCCGCGAGCAGTTCGACGCCGAGCCCGACGACGACCTCCGCGCCCAGCGCTACGAGTACCTGGGCTCGCTCCGCGTCCGCGTGAGCGAAGAGCTGCCGGATCAGGAGGCAGCTCAGAACGGCGCCGCCGACCCGAGCCGCATCCTCGCGGTCCACGCCTCGCCCCGCCGACCCATCAACGAGTACATCTTCCCCCACGACGTCACCGAGTCGCCCGACAAGGTCACGATGATCTTCGAGCGCGTCGAGCAGATGGCGATGTGCGGCCACACCCACGTCCCGGGTGTCTTCAACGACGAGCCCGACTTCTACCCACCCTCCGAGCTCGTCCACGAGGACACGGGCGAGGTGAGCTACCGCTTCAGCGACGACGAGAAAATCATCATCAACGTCGGCTCCGTGGGCCAGCCCCGCGACGCCAACCCGAAAGCCAGCTACGCCGTCCTCCACGCCGACCGCGTGGAGTTCTTCCGCGTCGAGTACGACATCGCCCAGACCGCCGAGAAGATCAAGGCCATCCCCGAGCTGCACGACTGGCTCGGCGACCGTCTCTACAAAGGTCAGTAACCCCTCCACATGCCACGCAAGCCCAACACCGCCCTGCGCGTCGCCATCCCGCTGATCGCGGGCGTGGTCGCGATCGTCTTCGTCATCGCCGTCGCGACCCAGTCGGGACCGAAGAACAACCCGCCCGCGCCCGCTCAGAGCGCCGCCGAGTCGCTCGTCGAGGCCGCGCCGGAT
This sequence comes from Planctomycetota bacterium, assembly GCA_038746265.1. Classification (GTDB taxonomy): domain Bacteria; phylum Planctomycetota; class Phycisphaerae; order Phycisphaerales; family UBA1924; genus JBCBKP01. The sequence goes on along the minus strand of JBCDKU010000024.1, from coordinate 16,147 downwards.
CAAGATGTGCTGGACCAGGACGCGACGCCGCCGACACCTCAGCTCGTCGCCGAGCCGACCCCCGATCCCGTCGAGACCGTCGCCGAAGCCGCCCCCGAACAGCCCGCCGACACCGACACCCTCATCGAGACCCCGGACGACGCCGCCGAGCAGTCAGGTGCGCCGACCTACCGCGTCCGCCCCGTGACGACAACCCAGACCCCCGGCACGCTCGGCTCGATCGAAGCCGGCACCCGGGGCGTGATCACGTTCAGCAGCTACGGCGCGGGCATCGAGTCCCTCAGGCTCACCGGCTACACCGACCTCGTCGGCCAAGACCCCGAGAACCTCGAGGACCTCGTCGAGGTCCAGTCACAGACCGTCCGCGATTTCGGCTCGGGTCCCGTCGCCGCCACGCCCCTCGCCGCCCTGCGCATCGAGGTGGACGGCCAGGAAATCCCGCTCGGCCGCAGCGGCCTGTGGTCCGCCGACCCGCAGCGCCCCGGCAGCTTCAGCGCCGTCATCGAGACCGAGGACCAGCAGCCGGTCCTCCGCATCACCCGCCGCTTCAATTTCGAGCCCGACGCGTACGACTTCGTGCTCGAACAGCGCATCACCAACCTCGACAGCCAGCCCCACACCGTCCGCTGGGTCCAGGCCGGCCCGACCGACATGCGGGCGCCGACGCTCAAGTACGCGGGCGACAAGCGCCGCGTCCGGTTCGGCACGATCCCGAGCCCGGGCAGCCCCGTCCGCGCCGACGAGGAACTGCAGGGACGCACCAAGCTCGCCAAGGGTGACGCAGTCGAGAGCGTCTGGACCGACGGCGGCACCGACGAGCGACTGAGCTGGTTCGCCTTCACGGATCGCTACTTCGCCGTCGCGATCCATCCGATCTACGACACGGGCGACCCCGATGCCCGTCGCAACCTCGCGGCCGTTCAGTCGATCCAGCGTCTGATCCTCCAGCCGGCGCTCGCGGACGAAGAAGAGGTCATCGTCTCGCAGCTCACAAGCCCCGCGCTCCCGCTGCAGCCCGGCGCATCGGCCAACCTCTCTATGGGCGTCTACGCCGGCCCGCTCGACAAGGACACCATCCGCGAGGTCCCGCGGCTCGCCGCGCTCAACCTCGACGAGATCGTCACCTACAACATCGGCGGCTTCTGCGCCGAGTTCTGCACCGCCGGCTGGATGACCAGCCTGCTCGTCACGGTGATGGCCTTCTTCGAGTCGCTCGTCAACGACTGGGCGCTCTCGATCATCCTGCTCGTCCTGACCGTCCGCGGCATCCTCCACCCGCTCACCCGCTTCGTGCAGACCCGCATGGCCCGCTTCGGCGCGCAGATGCAGGTGATCGGCCCGAAGATGAAGCAGGTCCAGGAAAAATACAAGCCCCAGCCGGGCGACGCGCCCGACGTCAAGATGGAGAAGCAGAAGAAGCTGCAGTCGGAGATCGGCGCGCTCTTCCGCGAAGAGGGCGTCAACCCCGCGCAGGTCCTGGGCTGCCTGCCCATGTTCCTCCAGTCGCCCGTCTGGATCGCGCTCTATAGCTCGCTCTACTTCTTCTTCCCGATGCGCCACGAGGCCGCCTTCTTCGGCGTCTTCCAGCAGCTCGGCGGCTGGCCCTTCCTCGCCGACCTTGCCCAGCCCGACCGCGCCATCCCGCTCCCCTTCGCGGTCAACATCCCGCTGCTCTCGGGCATCTGGGGCGAGGTCACCGCGATCAACGTGCTCCCGCTGCTCATGGGCGTGGTCTTCTGGGCCCACCAGAAGTACATGACGCCCCAGACCGCGTCCACGATGTCGCCCGAGCAAGAAGCGCAGATGAAGCTCATGAAGGTCATGTCGATCGGCATGTTCCCGATCTTCATGTACAACGCCCCGTCGGCGCTCACGATCTACTTCGTCACGAACTCCACCATCGCGATCTTCGAGAGCCGCTGGATCCGCGCCCAGGCGAAGGCCAAGGGCCTGCTCGACCCCGAGAAGATCCGCGAAGAGTCCAAGCGCCGGCGCGCCGCCAAGAAAGCCAAGGGCGGCTTCATGGACCGCCTCAAGACCCAGGCCGAGACCTACCAGCAGATGAAGGCCCAGCAGCAGGCTCAGCAGGACGCGCAGCGGCGAAAAGTCCAGAACACCGCCAAGGACACGCCGGGCCGCTACAAGAAGCGCCGCTAACCAACCGCCCCCGCCATGATCCGCGCGGACACCATCACCGCGATCGCCAGCCCGCCCGGCCGCGCCGCGCGCGCACTTGTCCGCCTCGCCGGCCCCGACACCCTCCCCATCCTCGCCCAACTCCTCGACACCCCGATCACCGATCGAGGCACCCACACCGTCCAGATACACCTCGGGCCGATCGACAGCAGGGTGCCACTGGCGGTCTTGCCGCCAGTGCGAACGTCCAGCCAACGCTGCGTGCCACTGGCGGCTCGCCCGCCAGTGCGAACAACGGACAGCGAGCAAACGCTGCAGCTCCCCGCCCTCTGCCTCCTCAGCCGCTCCCCGCACAGCTACACCACCGACGACGCCGCCGAGCTGCTCATCCCCGGCAACCCCCGCCTCGCCGAACGCCTCGAATCCCGCCTCATCCAGCTCGGTGCCCGCCGAGCCGAGCCGGGCGAGTTCACCGCTAGGGCCCACCTCGCGGGCCGGCTCTCGCTCGCCGAGGCCGAGGGCATCGCCCAGCTCATCGCCGCCGAGCGCGACGACGAACTCGCCGCCGCGGACGACCTGCTCTCGGGCGACGCGGGCACGCGCCACCGGGCCCTTGTCGATCGCCTCGCGAACCTGCTCGCGCTGGTTGAAGCGGGCATCGACTTCACCGATCAGGAAGACGTGGTCGCGATCACGCCCGCCGACCTCGCCGCGGGTGTCGCCGACCTGGAGCGCGAGATCGAATCCGAGCTGGGCGGCGACCACGGCGCCGTCGAGCACGCCGCCGAGGTGACCGCCGTCCTTGTGGGCCCGCCCAACGCCGGCAAGTCCACGCTTTTTAACGCGCTGCTGGGTCGCCCCCGCGCGATCGTCTCCGACACGGCGGGCACGACCCGCGACGCGATCGCCGAGCCGCTCTCGCTCGACGACCAGCACCCGGGCATGGGCCCCGTCACGCTCATCGACCTCGCGGGCCTCACCGAGACGCCCGCCGACCGCGCCGACGCCCAGGCGCAGCACGCCGCGCAGCAACGCATCGCGGGCGAGAGCATCGTCATCGCCTGCGATCCCGCGGGCCGATTCGATCGGGCCCCGTCCTCCGCATCGACCATCCGCGTGCGCACCAAAGCGGATCTCGCGACCGACGCGACCGACAGCGCCACCCCGGTCTGCGCCCTCGACGGCCGCGGCCTCGGCGTTCTCCGCCGCGCGATCGCCGACGCCGCCCTCCACGCCCGCGCGAGCGGCGCCGCCTCGCTCGTCCCGAGGCACCGCCGGGCGCTCTCCCGCGCGCTCGACGCCCTCGCCGAGGCCCGCCCCGCGATCGAAACCCCGGAGCTCGTGGCACATGCGCTGCGCGCCGCGCTCGATGCCCTCACCGAGCTCTCGGGCGAAGTCTCGCCCGACGACGTGATCGGCCGGGTTTTCGCCACATTCTGCGTCGGGAAATGACCGCCGCGCCGATAGAATGAGGACATGAGCACGCGGAACGAAGAAAGCAGCGCCGTCGCGACACCCCCCAAGGCGTCCACCAAGACCAAGCCTGCGCCGCCCAAGCTCGACAAACTTCCCCCCTACAAGGTCCTGCTCCACAACGACGACCACAACGACATGCTCGATGTCGTCGAGACGATCTGCACGCTCACCCCGCACCGACGCGAGCAGGCGATCGAGATCATGCTCGCCGCGCACACCCGCGGCCGTGCGCTCGTCCTTGTGACCCATAAAGAGCGCGCCGAGCTCTACCGCGACCAGTTCAAGTCGCGCAAGCTGCTCGTCACGATCGAGCCGCAGTCCTCTTGAGACGCGCCCCTACATCACAGTTCTTGGACGCCCAAACCCGGGGAGTATCTCCACAGCCCCGGTGCAAGGCCCACCACGATCGTGCGGTTGACACGGCGATCCGCCCACCGTTCTGAGCGTCACTCGATCAAACTGATGAACTCATCCGGCACCTGCGTCGATTTCCCTACGCGGGCGGCGCGGAATCGCCCGCAGCGTTCAGGAGTGCGTGGCTATGGCGATCAGAATCGGTGACCTCCTCGTTCGGCGGGGCCTGCTCACCCGGAACCAACGCGACGAGATCCTCGCCCTGCAGAAGGGCAAGGGCGGCCCCTTCGGCGTTTACGCCGAGGAGCTGTTCGGCGTCTCCAAAGCCGACGTCGAAGCCGCGTGGTCCGAGCAGTTCGCGTCGATGGCGGACTGGATCGATCCCACCGGCGTCATGATCGACCCCGAGCTATTGGGGATGCTCTCGAGCCGCCAGGCATGGCAGTTCGGCGTCCTGCCCGTGCGGCTCGACGAGAGCGAATTGGTCTGCTGCACGACCACGGCCCGCCTCTCCCGCGCGCTCCGCTTCACGACGTGGCGGATCGCCGACCCCGTCCGCTTCGAGCTCTGCGAGGAGCACCAACTCGCCGAGGCCCTCGAGACCCACCTCCCGATGGCGGGCCTCGACGCCGATTTCCTCGAGCAGTCCGAGAACGTCTCCCGCGCGAGCTAGAGCCCGCTCGTTTCCCGATCAACCGGGCATCGCGCGCTACCCTTAGGGGTGAGTTCCGTTCAGACACCGACCGCCACCGATCCCGAGATCCGCACCGTCTCCTTCGTCAGCCTCGGCTGCCCGAAGAACACCGTGGACTCCGAGAAGATGCTGGGCCTGCTCGCCGAGGACGGCATCGCGCCCGTCTCCGCCGATACGGGCCCGCGCATGGACCGCGACCCCGTCGAGGATGACGATCTCTCGATCGCCGGCTCCGAGCAGGATTCCAGCGCCACCGCGGGCCGCATCACGCCCGCCGACGCCGTGGTCGTTAACACCTGCGGCTTCCTCGAAGCCAGCAAGCAGGAGTCGATGGGCGTCATCAAAGAGGCTGTCGCCGCCAAGGAGCGGGGCGAGATCAAGCGGGTCGTTGTCGCCGGCTGCCTCGTGCAGCGCCACCGCGCCAAGATGCTCGAGTGGGAGCCCGGCATCGACGCCATGATCGGTGTCTTCGACCGCGACAAGATCGTCGAGGCCGTCCGGGGCTCGAAGAACCTCGCCGCGACCAAGGACGCCAACGCGCCGACCGAGGACACATCACCCAGGTACTGGATCCACGGCAACGCGCTCGCCAAGGCCAAGGACGAGGGCCGCGACGTCGTGGGCCTGACGGTCCAGGGCAAGGACGGCAAGGGCCTGGGCTATTTCGAGTCCGACGCCGCGCGGCTCCGCCTCACCCCGCGGCACTACGCCTACCTCCGCATCTCCGAGGGCTGCAACCAGAAGTGCGCGTTCTGCACGATCCCGTCCATCCGGGGCAAGATGCGCTCCAAGGGCGAAGAAGAGATCCTCACCGAGACCCGCGAGCTCGTCCGCGACGGCGCGTTCGAGCTGCTCATGATCGGGCAGGACACCACGAGTTACGGCGACGACATCGGAACCGGCCTCAACGCATCCACCGACCCCTTCGCCTCGGGCCTCCCCAAGCTGCTCAAGTCGATCTCCGACACCGTCAAGCAGGAAGCGGGCCGCGGCTGGCTCCGCCTGATGTACGCCTACCCGACGACGTTCGACGAGCGCATCGTCGATGCCTTCGCCGAGTTGAGCCAGAACCACCTGCTCCTGCCCTATATCGACATCCCCCTCCAGCACGCCTCGGACCACATGCTCAGCACGATGCGGCGCAATGTCACCGCCGAGCACCAGCGGCAGCTCATGCACCTGCTCCGCGAGCGCGTCCCGGGCATGGCGATCCGCACCACCTTCATCACGGGCTTCCCGGGCGAGACCGAGCAAGACCACGAGCAGCTGCTCGCGTTCATCGACGAGGTCGGCTTCGACGCCGTCGGGGTCTTCCAGTACTCGGGCGAGCCCGGCACGCCCGCGGGCACGATGGAAGCCGACCCGGCTCTGGCCGTCCCCGCCGAGGTGAAGCAGCGCCGCCACGACGAGATCCTCGAGCTCCAGCAGCGGATCGCGTTCGACCAGGCGGCGTACCTCGCCGAGCAGTTCGACCCCGAGAACCCGCTCGACTCGGGCCTGCGCCTCGATGTCTTGATCGATGAACCGGCACCGGACATGCAGCTCGCCGATGGCACGCCGCTCTACCGCGGTCGCTCGTACTTCCAGGCGCCCAAGATCGACGCCAGCACCTACGTCGCCAGCGCGATCCCGCTCGCGCCGGGCGAACTCGTCCGCTCGGTCGTGATCGATGCCGACGGGTACGACCTCGTCGCCAGGCCCGTCGATCAGCTCGAGAAGCGGGTGAGTCTGCCCTTGGCGTGATTCAACACATGACGCAACACAAGCCCTCGCCGTGAGGCGAGGGTCGGATCGCCGCCATTGCCCGCATCATCCCTCGCGTCACCGCGAGGGCTTGTTCATGTGCTCGGGGTCGCACCGGAACCCGACCCCATTGGACAAACAACCCCACCTTCGCCGATGATGCCCGCGTGACCACGCTGGACACCCAGGACATCGCCGCGCTCACGGACGATCGCGCCCCGCGCGAGCCGATCTCGTCCGCGCCCGCGATCGTGCTGTGCGTGCTCGCGCTGCTCACGATCGGCGTCGTGATGGTCACCTCCGCGGGTCTCGAGATCGAGTCCGTCTCGCTTGACGCCGAGCTCGGCGACGCCGTCGCGGGCTCGCCGGGCCTGCTCGAGGTCCTGACGTCGAAGTCGGTCATCCTGATGGGTCTCGCCGTCGCTGCGCTCGCTGTCGCCGCGCTGACGCCCGTGAACCGTGCCCGCCGCATCCTCGCGCCGCTCGCCGGGAAAGCTTCTGCCCGCCCGCTCGTCACGCTGAGCCTCGGCATCCTGCCGCTCGTGGGCCTGCTCGTCCTCGTGCTCATCCCGGGCGTCGGGCTCGAAAAGAAGGGCGCGTCCCGCTGGCTCCCGCTGCCCGGCATGGGCGCGCAGGGCTTCCAGCCTTCGGAGCTCGCGAAGTGGGGGCTCGTCCTTGTGCTCGCGTGGTACGCCACGACCATCGGCCCGCGCATCAAGACCGCCCTCGACGGCCTGCTGCCCGGCGCGATCGTCGTCGGGCTCGTCGCGGGGCTGATCGCCAAAGAAGACCTCGGCACTGGTGTCCTCGTCGCCGCCGTCGCGGGCGTCGTGCTCGTCGCCGCGGGGGTCAGACTCCTGTACGTCGTCCCCGCGGGCATCCTCGCGCTCGCGGGCGCGGTGGGGCTCGTCGTGACCAGCGACTACCGCACGGACCGCGTCATCGCGTACCTCGACCCCTACGCCGACCCCGTCGGCACCGGCTACCACATGATCCAGTCGATGGCGACCATCGCCGGCGCGGGGCCCGCGGGCACCGGGCTGGGGCACGGCATCCAGAAGTTCGGCTACCTCCCCGAGGACACCAACGACTTCCTGTTCGCCGTCATCACCGAAGAGCTCGGCTTTTTCGGCGCGCTGCTCGTCATCACGCCGCTACTGGTTCTGGTATGGGTGCTCCGGGGCGTGGTCGCGCGGACACAGGACAAGTTCACGCGGCTGGTTGTCCTGGGCATCGCCTCGACGATCGCGCTGCAGACCATGATCAACCTCGTCGTTGTCACGGGGCTCGGGCCGACCAAGGGCATCGCGCTGCCGCTCGTTTCTGCCGGTGGCACGGGCTGGATCCTCACCGCCGCCTCGCTCGGGCTGGTCATCGCGCTCGAGCGAGCCGACGCCGCGCGGCAGACACCCGATCTCGCGTGACGACTCCCCGCACCTATCTCTTCCTCGGCGGCGGCACGGGCGGTCACATCTACCCGGGCCTCGCGATCGCCGAGCAGCTGACCGAGCTCGCCGCGGGCACCCCGCGACGGATCTTCGTGACCTCCGACCGCCCGATCGATACGGAGATCGTCGTCGCCGCGATCGGCCGGGGCGAAGCCGACGCGCACGACATCATCAGCGCCAAACCCTTCAGCCCGCGCCCGCTCAAGCTGCTGAGGTGCCTCGCGTCGTGGGGGGGCTCGGTCCGCGAGGTCCGCTCACGCATCACCGCGGAGCGCGCGCAGAAGCGTGAGGTTGTCGCGATCTCGCTCGGGGGCTTCGTTGCCGCCCCCGCTGCGCAGGCGTGCCGCGTCGAGAACGTCCCGGTCATCGCCGTCCAGCTCGACGCCGCCAAGGGGCTCGCAAACAAGTTCATCACCGCGCGCGCGCAGAAGCTCGTTGCCGTGGACACCGCGCCCGATGACCGCGGCTGGACGATCGTGCCGCCGCTGATCAGATCCGTCGCGCTGCCGAGCCTCTCGCCTCAGGATTCACGCTCGCGCCTCGGTCTCGACCCTGAACGCCCCACGCTGCTCGTGATCGGCGGCAGCCAGGGCGCGGGCACGCTCAACGATTTCGTTCCGGAACTCATCCGCGTGCACGCCGACATCCTCGACGCGCGCCGCTGGCAGATCCTGCACCTCGCCGGGCCCAATCGAGACGCCGAGGTCCGGGGCCTGTATCAGCGGGCACTCGGCGCAGACGCTGCGAACGACGTCATCGTTCTTCCCTCGCTCACCGAGATGGGACATGCGTGGGGCGCGGCAGAACTCGCGATCGGGCGGGGTGGGGCGGGCACGATCGCCGAGGCGCGGGCGTCGGGAACGAAAATCGTGGTGTTTCCCTACCCGTTTCACCGTGACCGGCACCAGGCTCTCAACGCTCGCCGGCTCGAGGAGGCCGGGCTTGCCACGATTCTGCACGACCACATCAGCCCCGCGGCGAACGTCCGCGAGCACGCCGAGACCCTGCGCCAAGAGCTTGCGGCGTCTGGACTTCAGGCAGGAACCCCAACCCCCGGGCCGCGAACAGAGAACGGGGCGAGGGCGATCGCCGAGATCGCGATGGAGCCGGCGACATAGGACGGCAGGAGCGAGCATTTCTCGGACCTCAGGAAGCCTGTTGAACCCGGGGTCGCCCGGCGTTCATGCCGGACGTAGCGTTCCTATCGGGAGTCACGCCGGAATCTTCGCGGTTTCGTTGATCGCGCGTAGAACGGCCGCAGCCGGGCGGGTACACCACACGTGATGGGATCAACGGGATCAGCAATGCAAGGTGCCGCCGGCACACGGTGTGTCATTTGGCACCCCGACGAGATCAAGCCGCCCGCGCGGCTGCTCGAGGCCCTGCGCCGACGCGGGATCGAGCCCATCGCCACCAGCGCCAGCTACATCGCCCTCGCCCACCTCGCGCGGATCCACCGCGACGAGTCCTGCGAGGTCGTCATCGCGCTGATGCTCGAGCCCGACCGCCTCGAGCGCCCCATCGAGCTCCTGCAGGCAATGGAGCTCTACACGCCCCGCGCCGTCGCGTGGGTCTACCGCGAAGACGTCCACCCGCAGCTCCGCGCCGTCACCGATGACGACCGCGAGCAGTTCAAAGAGAACGGCAGGCGACAGGGCGGCGGGCCCCCGCCGACCGACATGCTCGGTCTTGCCAGCGCGTCCGGCCAATTTCCGAACCTCCGCCTTGTGAACGGCGGAGAGTCCGAGTACCACACCCCCGATTCTTCGGAGGAGGACGAGGAGGGCCCGATGGAGCCCAACGGCGCGGGACGCCACGATCGCGACTTCGACCACGACGATTTCGATCGCTGAGTTGGGTCGCCAAAACCGATCAACGGTGTTCCAATAGACGTAGAAGTTGTTTCCCCGAAGGAGTTTCCGGCCATTCCCGATCCGAGTCGAGAACACGACACCCACACGGCCCGCCCGCCCCACGAGCGGGCTCTTCGCCGTGTCGTTGTGCTCGGGTCCGAGCCCGTGGAAGCCGCGTTCGATCTCGTCGAGGACGTCGAGGTCATCGCCGTCCACACGGTGCTGGAGCTCATCGGCGAGGTCGGCTCGATCGACACGGGCGTCCCCGACCGCACGGTCGCGCTGCTCGGCGAGAAGAGCCTCGGCAGCGACGTCCTGATCTCGTCGGTGATCGAAGCCCTGCACGTCGCCGAGCCCGCGATCCGCACGGTGCTGATCGATCAGGATGCAGACATCATCGACGCCCGCCCGTTCGACGCCGTGATCACCGAGGACGCCTCGCCCGCCGCGATCCGCGACGCCGCGTTCGGCATCATCGACGTCTCGCACGACGACGACACCGACCGCGGCATGCCCGACCCGGCCGCGCCCGCGGTCGAGCCCGAGCCCGAGCAGAAGCCCGAGGCGGCGAATGACATCACCGCCCCGGCCGTCGAAGCCGAGCCCAAACCAGAACCCCGGCAGCCGGAAGCAGCACCGCCGCCCGTCAAGCGTGTCCACATCGAGGACGTCACGGACGAGCGGGCCGAGCCCGCGCCGAGCGCGCCGCACCACGAGCCTCAGCCGGAGATCGCGTCGGGTCACGTGACCGACCGCGAGCTGCTTGAGAGCCTCGCGTCGAACGCCGACCCGCGACCGACGCTGGTGCAGTCGATCCGCGCCCGCTTCCCGGGCCGCCGCGTCGAGCTGCGGACGTCGATGAAGTCCGACCGTCGCAACCCGATGGACCGCGACAACGAGATCGCCGTTCCGATCTATTGGGGCGGCAGGCAGATCGGCGAGCTCGCGATCGAGCGCGACTTCGACAACCGCGAAGAATCCGCGGTCCTGCGCGTGCGGCTCGAAGCCGAGGCCGACCGCGTCGCGCCGTACCTCGCGATCTCGCGCCGCCAGCGCGGCCTCAAACGCGCCGCGTACCGCGACCCGCTCACCGGCGCGTACAACCGCCGCTACTTCCAGCGCTTCCTGAGCACCTCGATCGATCAGGCCCGCGAGCGCCGCATCCCGCTGACGCTGCTGGTCTTCGATGTCGATCACTTCAAGCAGTACAACGACACCTACGGGCACGCCGCGGGAGACGAGATCCTCGTCGAGTCCGTCCGCGCGCTCAAGAGCGTGATCCGCCCGTCCGACCGCGTCTGCCGCATCGGCGGCGACGAGTTCGCGGTGATCTTCTTCGAGCCCGAGGGCCCGCGCCGCTCTGGCTCGCAGCCGCCGGACGACGTGCAGGTCCTCGCCCGCCGCGTTCAGGACCAGATCTGCCAGCGCCGCTTCCCGAAGCTGGGCGAGCAGGCTCACGGCTCGCTCACGATCTCGGGCGGCATCGCGACCTACCCCTGGGACGGCCGCGACTGGCGCGAGCTGCTCGACCGCGCTGACGAGCTCGCGATGAAGTCCAAGCACCAGGGCAAGAACGCGATCACGATCGGCCCGGGCGCCGTCCCGCCGGGCGAGGGCGGTCAGCGCCCAGAGATCACGATCCGACCGGCGGCCCAGCGTATCCCGAAGCCCACCGAGCGACGCCCGGACCGCGACCGCTAACCTTCGGGCGATGCCCGGCACCGATTCATCGTCTAAACGAAGCTGCGATCTGATCGCGCTCGACCTCGACGGCACGCTGCTCGACCCGTCGGGCCGCGTGTCCGATGCCAACATCGCCGCGATCGAGCGTGCCCGCGCCGAGGGCGCGCGCGTACTCGTCGCGACGGGCCGCGGGCTCGTCGAATCCGAGAAGATCCTGCGGAGGATCGACCAGCGCGACCCCGTGATCGTCGCGGGCGGTGCGCTGACCGCCGATCCGGTGACCAAACGCTCGATCGATCGCGTGCCCATGCAGCCCGGGCTGGTCCGGCACGCCGTCGAGGAGATCCATCACGCGAAGCACGCGGCGTTGATCCTCAAGGACCCGACAGAGGCGGGCTACGACTACCTCGTCCTCGCGGGCGATCACGACGCCGATCCCGATCCGGTCACCGTCATGTGGTTCGAGATGACGGGCGTGACTGTCCGGTACGCCGCGCGGCTCGAGGACGACGAGCACCCCGAACTGACCGTCCGCGTCGGCATGGGCGCGCACCCCTCGGAGGCGGGCCCGATCGCCGACCAGCTGCGGTCCGCCTTCGCGGGCGAGGCGACGTTCCACCAGTTCACGACCACCGAGGGCCCGGCGTTCAAGTCGGGTGGGCGCAGCGTGCAGATCCTCGAGGTCTTCGACTCGACCGCGAACAAGTGGACCGCGCTCTCGAGACAGGCCGAGCGGTTCGGTGTCCGGCCCGAACGCATCTGCGCGATCGGCGACGAGATCAACGATGAGTCCATGATCGCGGGCGCGGGCATCGGGATCGCGATGGGCAACGCCGTGGACACGATCAAGCGGCTCGCGAAGTACGAGACCCGGCCCAACGCCGAGGACGGCGTCGCGCACGCGATCGACCGCGTGCTCGCGGGCGAGTGGTAGACCCGTGCCGCAGTCGCTCAAAGAGATCCGCGTGATGCTCGAGGAGCGGGGCCTCGCGCCGAAGAAGGCGCTCGGGCAGAACTTCCTCATCGATCAGAACCTTGTCGCGAAGTGCGCCGACGCCGCGGAGATCAGTGAGGGTGATGTGGTGCTCGAGGTCGGCCCCGGCACGGGCGTGCTGACCGATGCGCTGCTCGCGCGCGGCGCGCGTGTCGTCGCGATCGAGCTCGATCGAGAGCTTTCGATCCTGCTCCGCGAGCGCCTGCACGGCCACATCGAATCGGGCCGATTCACGCTGATCGAGGGCGATTGTCTGGCGGGTAAACGCGCACTCAACAAGGAGGCCGCCGCGCTTCTCGGTGATCACCCGTTCAAGCTTGTTGCGAACCTGCCGTATCACGCCGCGACGCCGCTGATGCTTGTCCTGATGACGCGCTACCCGGGCTGCTCGGCGATGCACGTCACGATCCAGCGCGAGGTCGCCGAACGGCTGAGCGCGTCGCCCGGCTCGAAGACGTACGGCTCGGTGTCGGTCGTCGCGGGCTGCCTCATGCCGGCGCGGTCGTTCGCGACGCTGCCGGCCGAGTGTTTCTGGCCGCGCCCGAAGGTCGAGAGCGCGATGGTTTCCATGCATCGGCTCGATGAGCCGCTCACGGACGATCCCGTGGGGCTGGCAGGGTTCTGTCAGCAGGTCTTTGCCTCCCGCCGGAAACAGTTAGGAAAGGTCATGCGTGCCCTCGATCGCGAGCCGTCCGCATGGCCTGACGGGGTTGATCGGACCATGCGGATCGAACAACTCGCACCAAGTCAGATCGCGACGCTGGAGCGCGAAAGCAGATCCGGGTAAGCTGGCTTGAGCAGGGCAGAGGGCGTTCGCTCGCGGACGCCCCGATCGAAAGGCTTCGTCGGTGGACGACGACCACAACGCAACGGGGCTCGGTGACGTCACGTCCGCCGGTGCCCCGTCGCTTGATCGATCCACACCAATTCACATCCCCGCGACCCCGCCGACCCGGCCGCATGCGCGGTTGCCGCGGTCGCCGTCTCCGTCCGCGGGCTCGGGCAGCGCGCCGCCGATCGGCGCGTTCAGCCCGGCCGAGCTTGTGCACTCGGTTGCCGAAGCCGAATCGCTCGGCTGCAACCTCGGGCCGAGCGTGCAGAAGGAGTGCGAAGGCAGGATCGGCGAGATCGAGTGGTTCAAAGCGCCGTGGCAGCGCAGCGGAGCCGCAACAGGCCGCACGCTCTGGAACGAGAACGGCGAGACCGTCCGCGCCGTCGTGAAGGTGCCCGTCGGGTACCGCGAGTGGTTCTGGACGACGCAGATCAACAGGCACTCAGAAGAAGCCGGGGAGCACTGCCCCGTGCCGCGCGTGCTCGCGGGCGGGACCGAACTCAACGGCTATGACGTTGCGTGGCTTGTCGTCGAGCGCATCAAGGGCAAGCCCTCGCCGGGCCGTATGTCCGAGGCGCAGGTCGGTCTGATGCTCGACGCCGCTGCCCGCTTCCACGCGATCGCGGCCCACGTCAAGCCGATCTCCGAGGGCCCCGCGCCGGTACACCGCGACTGGTCCAAGCTGCTCGCTTCCGCCCGCCGCGCGGCCGAGGACAACCCGATCCCCGAGCAGCACCGCTGGCTCCGCGGCATCGACCGCGTAATCGCCGACCTCGACCGCTTCGAGACTGCCTGGGAAGCCCGTCCCATCGACACGTGGTGCCACGGCGACCTGCACCCCGGGAACGTCATCTGCCTCGGCAAAACGCCCGGCAAGCCCCGCGACTGCATGCTTCTCGACCTCGCCCTGGTCCACGCGGGCCACTGGCTCGAGGATGCCCTCTATGTCGAGCGGCTCTACTGGGGCCGGGAGCACCTGCTGGACGGCGTCGATCCGGTCGAGCATCTCGTGCAAGCACGGTTAGGCCATGGACTTGCGACCTCGGGCGATGTCGCCGAGATCGCCGCTGCGCGGCGGGTCCTGATGGCGGTGACGTCGCCCGCGGCACTCGCCCGTTTCGGGGATCCGGTGTACCTTGAGGCCGCTCTTGACCGCCTCGAACGGGGCCTGGCGGGCTGATTGTCTCGCGAGCCGGGTTGCAGCCGCGGCGAAAATCGGGCATTCTGCCGCACCAGAGCGGATTTTGGCTCCGGCCGACCTACGCTCGCCCGTACCCGGCATCACGCCGACTTCACCCAGATCCACCTTCCCGCCCGCCCGGCTGACCGGGGGCGGCCAACTCCGAGGACGTTCAATGGACCTGCTCACCAAGATGGAACAGCTGATCGCGGACACCAAGGACGACTACCAGAAGGGCCGCGGCGGCAACAAGGCCGCCGGCACCCGCGTCCGCAAGACGATGCAGGAGATCAAGAACGTCGCCCAGGAGATCCGCCAGGAGATGCTCGACTCCCGCGAGAACGAGTCCTGAGCGGGGCTCCTGAGAGACGCCATGATGACCGCTGATCGCCTGCTCTTCGATCTCGAGGAGATCGACCTGAGCGCCACCGCCGCCGACACGGCCCGGATCGAATCGATCATCCCGCACCGCCACGAGATGGCGCTGCTCGACCGCGTGGTCTTCGTCGCCGAAGACATGAAGACGGCCGTGGGCTATCACGACGCCAAGCCCGACGCGTTCTGGGTCCGTGGACATTTCCCGACCCGCGCGACGCTGCCGGGCGTCCTGATGGTCGAAGCGGGCGCACAGCTCACGTGCTACCTGTGGAATGTGCAGCAGCCCACGCCCCGGGTCGCGGCGTTTCTGCGGATCGATAACGCGATCTTCCGCCGCGCGGTGGTGCCGGGCGAACGGCTGCACCTGCTCGCCCGCGAGGTGAAGCAGAGCCGCCGGCGGTTCGTCACCGAGGTCCAGGGCGTCGTCAACGGCGAGCTCGCGTTCGAGGCCCAGATCACCGGCATGGCGATGGAAGAGCACCAGGCCTGATCGACCACGACCGGGAGGCAGCCCATCGCGACGCCTCCGCTCCATCTGCAGATCGACTGGACGGGCGACGCCAAGCCGCTCGACACCGTCCCCGCGCGGCACGGCGTGCTCGTCTTCGAGCAGGGCGCTGACCCGAATCCCGCGTCGCGCACGGTCGCGGTCGTCGCGACGGGCGATCTCCGCGCCGCCGCCAAGCGCCGCCTCGTCGAAGCGGGCGGAGCGCGGACCGATCTCTCGCCGGTGACTGATCGCGTTCTTGCGTGCGTGTGCGCGTCGGCGTTCGAGGCCGACGCGGCGTGGCTCGAGATCGCCCGCGAGCGCCTGCCCGGGACCTATCGAGCCGCGCTCGACCGCTGGCGCGCGTGGTTCCTGCACCTTGATCCCGATTCCGACCTGCCCGTGTGGTCGCGGACCGATCTGAGCGAGCACGCCGACGGCTCGGTGCCCGCGGGCTTCCTGCTGGGACCGATCGGCACCAAGGACCAATCGAAGCGGCTCGGCCAGTGGCTCGACGAGATGTTCGAGCTTTGCCGCGAGCCCAAGCTGCTCGCGCAGCGGCCGGATGCGGTCGCGTGCAGCTACAAGCAGATGGGCGCCTGCCCCGCGCCGTGCGACGGCAGCGAGCCCATGGAGACTTACCGCGATCGCGTCCGCGAGGCCGCGGCGATCGTCGCCGATGGCCCGGCGACCGCGATCGAATCGCTCGAGGACAAGATGCGCGCCGCGGCGGCGTCGATGGATTTCGAGACCGCGGGCGAGCTGCGCGTCCGGGGCGAGCGGTACGCCGAGCTGCGCAAGCCCAACTGGAGCCGCGCGACGTCGCTCGACCGCTTCGCGGTGATCGCTGTTCAGCCCGCGGGCCGCAAGGGCTGGGCGCGGGTGATGC